>NZ_JAKWFH010000015.1:0-134133 GCF_029522185.1 Burkholderia sp. IO2
GACCAGCACGGCAACCGTGCGTTTTGTACTCAGTCACGGGCTCCAACACCCAAGCGCGGGGCAAACTGCACGGTCTCGTCTGGCTACCACCAGACTTTACCGTACTGGTCAGTACTGAACATACAAGCGTCGTCGCGGCATGGTCGCCGCGCGGGCCGATCGGCCCTGCGGCGCGCCGTGAGGGATCGATGCAGGCCGCGCGCAATGCCGGCCTTCGCGCGCATGCCTTGCCGCAGCAGGGCGTGCGCGCAAATCGTCTGACTGTTCTAAACTTCCTTTAACTTCGCGCGGTCGCACACGCGCTGTCGCGAACCGACTGACCGAACGGAACCGTCTTCCGCAGGCTATGTCCGATTTCCTGGCTGTTCCGTGCAACGCGGTACCAAGGAGGGTCTGAACATGGCAAGGCATCTTCAAGCCGACCGTGAGCCCCGCATCGTGGCCGAGTCCAAGTGCCTCGGCCAGTGCGATCCGGCAGAACGCATTCACGTCACGATCATGTTGCGGCGGCAGGAAGAAGGGCAACTCGATGCATTGGTTCACCAGCTCGCCACCGGCGACGCCCGCGCAAAACCGGTGTCGCGCGACGCTTTCGCGCAGCGTTTCTCCGCCAATCCCGACGACATTCGCAAGACCGAGGCGTTCGCGCGACGTCACCAGTTGACGGTCGATCGCGTCGATCCGGTCGAAAGCGTCGTCGTGCTGTCCGGCACGATCCGGCAGTTCGAAACCGCGTTCAGCGTGAAGCTCGAGCGTTTCGAGCATCGTTCGATCGGCCAGTACCGCGGCCGCTCGGGCCCGATCGCGCTGCCCGACGAGCTCGGCGATGCGGTGACGGCCGTGCTCGGCCTCGACAGTCGCCCGCAGGCGCGGCCGCACTTCCGCTTCCGTCCGCCGTTCAAGCCGGCGCGCGGCGCGGCGGCCGTCACGTTCACGCCGATCCAGCTTGCGTCGCTGTACGACTTTCCGGCCGGCGACGGCGCGGGGCAATGCATCGCGATCATCGAGCTCGGCGGCGGCTATCGCGCGGCCGACATCCAGCAGTATTTCCGCGGGCTCGGCATCACGACACCGCCCAAGCTCGTCGACGTGAACGTCGGCACCGGCCGCAATGCGCCGACCGGCGAGCCGAACGGCCCGGACGGCGAAGTCGCGCTCGACATCGAAATCGCCGGCGCGATCGCACCGGCCGCGAAGATCGCCGTCTACTTCGCGCCGAACAGCGACGCAGGCTTCATCCAGGCCGTCAACGCGGCCGTGACCGACAAGACGAACCAGCCGTCCGTGATCTCGATCAGCTGGGGCGGCCCGGAAGCGATCTGGCAGGCGCAGTCCGCACACGCGTTCAACCGCGTGCTGCAGGCGGCCGCCGCGCAGGGCATCACCGTCTGCGCGGCGTCCGGCGACAGCGGCTCGGGCGACGGGTTGCAGGATGGCGCCGATCACGTCGACTTCCCCGCGTCGAGCCCGTACGTGCTCGGCTGCGGCGGCACGCAGCTCGACGCGCTGCCCGGGCAGGGCATTCGCAGCGAGGTCACGTGGAACGACGAGGCGTCGGGCGGCGGCGCGGGTGGCGGCGGCGTCAGTGCGCTGTTCGACCTGCCGGCGTGGCAGCAGGGGCTGAAGGTCGCGCGCGCCGACGGCAGCAGCACGCCGCTCGCGAAGCGCGGCGTGCCGGACGTGGCCGGCGACGCGTCGCCGCAGACGGGCTACGAAGTGTCGGTGGCCGGCACGCCCGCGGTGATGGGCGGCACGAGCGCGGTCGCGCCGCTGTGGGCCGCGCTGATCGCGCGGATCAATGCGGCGGCCGGCGCGTCGGCCGGCTGGATCAATCCGGTGCTGTACAAGCATCCGGGCGCGCTGCGCGACATCACGAAAGGATCGAACGGCACCTATGCGGCCGCGTCGGGCTGGGACGCGTGCACGGGGCTCGGCAGCCCGAACGGCGCGCAGCTCGCCACGATCCTCGCGCGCAAGCCGTCGAGCTGACGCGCCGGCGCACGCCTTTCCGTTCGACGCGGGTGGTCTGCCGCGTCTTTTTTCACCTCCAGGAGCAGCACGATGGGCATCGATTCCGCATCTTCCGGCGGCGTGTATCCGCTGCATCACGGCGACCACAATTCGCATGGCGTGCCGCCGACCATCAACCCGGTCGCGCTGAGCCACGGCCGCGACCAGCCGTTCTTCGACCCGGTCGCGTACGGCAACGGCCCGGACGATTCGGTGACCGACACGACCGAGGCGGCCGCGATCACGCACCACACGATCCTGATCGACGGGAAACGCATCGCGTACACGGCGACGGTCGGCCATCTGGTGACCGTCGATCCGAGCAGTTCGCAGCCGGCCGCGAAGATTTTCTACGTCGCGTTCACGGCCGACGGCGCGAAGGAGGAAACGCGGCCCGTGACGTTCTTCTACAACGGCGGGCCCGGTTCGTCGTCGGTGTTCGTGCTGCTCGGCTCGTTCGCGCCGAAGCGCATCAAGACGTCGATGCCGGGCTTCACGCCGCCCGCGCCGTACCAGATCGAAGACAACCCGGACAGCATGATCGACCACAGCGACCTGGTGTTCATCAACCCGGTCGGCACCGGCTATTCGGCGGCCGTCGCGCCGAACAAGAACCGCGACTTCTGGGGCGTCGACCAGGATGCGAATTCGCTGAAGCAGTTCATCAAGCGCTACCTGACGAAGAACAACCGCTGGAATTCGCCGAAATACCTGTTCGGCGAATCGTACGGCACCGCGCGCAGCTGCGTGCTCGCGTACAAGCTGCACGAGGACGGCGTCGACCTGAACGGCGTCACGCTGCAATCGTCGATCCTCGACTACCGGCAGGCCGGCAACCCGGTCGGTACGCTGCCGACCGCCGCGGCCGATGCGTGGTATCACAAGAAACTCGGCATTAAGCCGCCGCCGAGCGATCTCGGCGCGTTCGTCGAGGAGGTCGCGCAGTTCGCGCGCACCGACTACCTGAGCGGGCTGCGCGCGGTGCCGCATGCGAACCCGGCCACCGTGCAGAAACTGTCGCAATACACGGGCATCGATACGGCGACGCTGCAGTCGTGGGGGCTGAATATCGCCGGCTACGACGCGCGCGGCAATTCGCTGTTCCTGACGACGCTGCTGCATGCGCAGGGGCTCGCGCTCGGTTCGTACGACGGTCGCGTGACCGGGATCTCGTCGGGTATCGCCGGCAAGATCGACCCGAATTCGGGCGGCAACGATCCGACGATGACGGCCGTGACGGGCGTCTATACGGCGATGTGGAACAGCTACCTGAACGAGCAGCTGAAGTTCACGTCGAATTCCGCGTTCACGGACCTGAACGACCAGGCGTTCCAGAACTGGGATTTCAGCCACATCGACCCGACCGGCGCGCAGCAGGGCATCGATGCGCAGGGGAACGTGATCCTCTACACGGCCGGCGACCTCGCCGCGGTGATGGCGTTGAACGTCGACCTGAAGGTGCTGTCGGCGAACGGCTTCTACGATTTCGTCACGCCGTTCTACCAGACCGTGATCGATCTGCAGCAGATGCCGCTGGAGGACCAGAAGGTGCGGCAGAACCTGTCCGCGCGGTTCTATCCGTCGGGGCACATGGTGTATCTCGACGGTGGCTCGCGCACCGCGCTCAAGCGCGATCTCGCGACGATGTACGACGCGACGGTCAGCGATACGGGCGCGCGGATGCGGATTCGTGCACTGCAGGCGAAGAAGACGGGCGGGCACGCGTAGCGTTGCCCGTCCCGAGCGTGCCGCGCGCGGCCGTGACGGTGCGCGCGGCGGTATGTCGGTAGCCGGGGGCCGGCTTACGCGGCCGGCCAGTCGAACATCGTGTACGGCAGCGCGCGCTTGTGGCGCGAGCCGTCGTAGAAGCGCAGCACCGTTTCGTAGACGCGGTCGGCGACCGGCTTGCCTTCGAGGAAATCGTCGATCTCGTCGTAGGTCACGCCATACGCGTGCTCGTCCGGGCGCAGCGGGCGCAGTTCCTCGAGGTCGGCCGTCGGCACCTTCATCACGATCAGCTCCTCGCCGCCGAGCGCGCGCGCCACCCCGCGCACGCGGCGCTTGTTCAGGCCCGCGAGCGGCAGGATGTCCGCGCCGCCGTCGCCGAACTTCGTGAAGAAACCCATCAGCGATTCGGCCGCGTGATCGGTGCCGATCACGATGCCGCGCCGTGCGCCGGCCACCGCGTACTGCGCGATCATGCGCTCGCGCGCCTTGATGTTGCCGTGCACGAAATCCTGTTGCGCCGGGGTGTCGAATGCGTGGCCGGAGGCGACCAGCGAACGGAGCATCGCATCGGCGGCCGGCTTCACGTCGACCGTCAATACCTCGTCCGCGCGCACGAACGCCAGCGCACGCTGTGCATCCTCTTCGTCGTTCTGCACGCCGTTCGGCAAGCGCATCGCGATGAAGCGCGCATCGTAGCCGTCGGCGCGCAGGTGCTCGACCGACAGTTGCGCGAGCCGGCCGGCCGTCGACGAATCGACGCCGCCGCTGATGCCGAGCACGTAGGTCCGCAGGCCGGTCGAACGAAGGTACTGCGCGAGGAAATCGACGCGGCGGTCGATTTCGGCTTCGGCGTCGAAGTGCGGGGCGACGTTCAGTTCGGCAATGATCGCGCGTTGGCGGCTGGCGTAATCGGCGGATGTCATGAAGGAAGTTCCGGAACGAAATGCAAGGCGCCCATCATAAGCGCAATCGTGGTGTGCCGCCGCGCCGGGCCGGCGATCCGGCGGTTTTGCGTTGCATCGACGAGACGCGGCGCATCGCCGTGGTGCACGGTGCGCCGGGCGGGGGCAGGATGCCGCGCGAAGGGCGGCCGGGTAGGCGCCCGGGGGCGGCGTCAGCGCCGCGCGAGCACGACGCCCACCAGCGCGAGCGCGAAGCCGGCGAGCTGGATCGCGGCGAGCGTTTCGCCGAACAGCCCGTAACCCTGCAGCGCGGCCAGCGGTGGCGCGAGAAACAGCAGCGACGTCGCGCGTGCCGCATTGCCGCGCCGCAGCATCCACATCAGCATCGTGACCGCGCCGCCGGACAGGAACACGACGCCCCACACGAGCGACACCCACAGCGCCGGCGCGTCAATCCAGCGGGTTTCATGGAGCAGCAGGACGAACACGGCCGCGACGATCGCCGCGCCGAAATTCTGCACGGCGACCGCGGTGCGCAGGTCGCTCTGCGCGAGCTTGCCTTTCTGGTACAGCGAGCCGGCGGTGATCGACCCGACCGCGAGGACCGACACGGCGACGACGAGCCACGCCGGCGCGGCGCCCGGCGGCGGTGCGACGCCGCCCGTGACCTTCGGCGCGAGCACGAGCGCGACGCCGGCCAGCCCGAGCGCCATGCCGAGCCAGCCGCGCGCGGGCAGGCGTTCGTTGAACAGCGGGACCGCGAGCACGGCGGTGGCGAGCGGCTGCAGCGCGCCAAGCAGCGCCATCACGCCCGCATTCAACCCTTGCGCGACGGCCCAGTAGCTCGCGCCGAGATAGACGCCTTGCAGCAGCGCGCCGGCGATCAGGTGGCGCGGCCATTCGCGGCGGGCCGGCCACGGCGCGCGCGCGACGAGCGCGACCACGCCGAACAACGCGGCCGTGCCCGCGAAGCGCGCGAGCAGGAACAGGTTCGGGTCGGCGTAAGGCTTGATTGCCCGGGCAACGATGAAGCCGGTGGACCAGAGCGCGACGAAGGCGGCGGCGACGATCGAGGTAAGCATGCGTGACGGGCCGCGAGGCGGCCGGACAGAACCGGAAAGTCGGCCAGTATCGGACGAAGCGGTGCCGGCGTCTTGTCGAATCCTGCACTCGTGCCACGCGATGCGTGATCGTGCCGGCGGTCAGCGCGCGCCGGATGTGTGGTGCCGTGGGGATGCGTGCCCCGCACGCCGCTGCGCGGAGGGGCGCGCAGCGGCGACGATCAGTCGATCGAGAACGTGTCGAGCGGCTGGTTGGCGCGCGCGTCGGTCGCGAAGCGCGCGGCGAGCTGTTCGTAGAGCCGGCGCGCTTCGTCGAGCGTCAGGTCGATCCAGTACGGATCACCCGCCGCGTCGTTGAGGCGTTCCGGCGGAAACTGGATTTCGATCACACTGCCTTTGCGATACATGGCGCGAGCCCCTTGGTTGGTCGTTCGGCGAAGCGCAAAGTGTAGCGCCCGCCGCCGCACGGATTCGCGCGCGCCGGACAATACTGAATTTCGCTTTCGGGAAACGCGCCGGCCGCGCTTCCCGGCGTCGTCAAATGGTCGTCAAACGTCCGTAATACAATGGCTGGCTTACCCATTACCAGTCGCCTCGGGCGCACACGCGATGCTGGCGGAACAACGTCATCAATACATCCTGTCGGAGCTCGGACGATCGGGCGCGCTGTCGGTCGCGGAACTCGTGCGTTCGCTCGACGTGTCGCGCGAAACCGTGCGGCGCGACCTGAACGCGCTGGCCGCGCGCGGGCTGCTCGTGATGACGCACGGCGGCGCGCTGGCCGCGGATCGCCGCGAGCCGAGCCTGTCCGAGCGCGAGGCCGCGAACGCCGACGCGAAGCGCACGATCGGGCGGCGCGCGGCCGAATTCGTGCCCGACGATGCATCGGTGCTGATCGATTCGGGCAGCACGCCGCATGCGGTCGCGCTGGCGCTGGCCGACCGGCACCGGCTGTCGATCTACACGAACGACTGGCGTACCGCGTTCGTGCTCGCGCGGCGCAACGGCAACCGCGTGACGCTGCTCGGCGGCGAGCTGTCCGACGACGAGGACGCCACCTTCGGGCTCGACACGATCCACCAGCTCGCGCAATACCACGTCGATTTCGCGTTCGTCGGCGCCGGCGGCATCACGCCCGACGGCGAATGCACCGATTACTCGCGGCTCGCGGCCGAAGTGCGCAGCCGGATGATCGCGGCGGCGGGCACGGCGATCATCGTCGCCGACCATTCGAAATTCGGCCGCGTGACGCCGGTGCGGATCAACGGCGCGGCCGCCGCCCGCTATCTGGTGACCGAGCGCGCGCCCGACAAGGCCGTGCGCCGCGCGCTGACGGCGCGCGGGATCGAGCTGCTCGTGTGCGACTGACGCGCGTCCGACATACAAGGTTCATCGAACGGTCATCGCGCGGGAAGAACCGCCATCGAGACTGACTCATTCACCTCGACCGGCCGTCAGGCCAGGGAGCAACGAATGACCGTCAGCGTGCGCAGCTATCTTTCCCCCACCCTGGTCCTGCTGGCTTTCGACTGGCCCGATGCGGCGTCGCGGTCCGATTTCCTCGGCTTCGCGATCCGGCGCACGCCGGGCTTCTGGTCGGTCGACGGCAAGACGCGTGCGCCGGACAGCTGGCTGCCCAACCGCCTGACGTTCGACGGCCCGGCCGCCGACACGCAGGGCGATGCGCCGACCGATCAGGCGCCGATCCAGAAATTCATGTGGTGGGATGCACGCATCGATCCGCAGGACCGCGACGCGTCGTTCCGCTACGACGTCTATCCGGTCGTCGGCACGCCGGCGAACCTGCAGGTGCTCGACGCGCAAGCCGGCGTGTGCGACGTCGTGCTGCCCGCGCATATCGAGGACGGCATCGGCACGTGGTTCAACCGCGCGGTGGTCAGCTCGCAGGCGTTCGCGAAGCAGGTTGCTGCGCTGGGGCTCGCGCCGAACGAGGCGCCGAGCGCCGCGCAGGCGCTGAAACTGCGCACGTGGCTCGCGAACGACATGGAGCAGGTGTTCGCGCAGATGCTCGATCCGGCGTCGCGCGCGGTGTCGGCCGTCTATCACCTGACCGACTCGCTGTGGGCGCTGCCCGCGTTCGACGCGTTCGGCCGCCGGCACGGCGCAGCGTCGCTCGCGATCGTCTACGACGCGCACACGACGGCGCGCAAGGGCAAGCCGCCGCTGCCGTCGCCGAACCAGCCGGCCGTCGATGCGCTGCAGGGCCTCGCGACGCTCGCGCCGCGCGACCGGACGCACATCATGCACGACAAGTTCATCGTGACCGATGCACCGTCGAACCCGGCGCCCGCGCGCGTGCTGACCGGTTCCGCGAACTTCACGACCGAAGGGCTGACCGAGCAGGCCAACGTGCTGCACGCGTTCGACTCGCCTGCGCTCGCCGCGCTGTACAACGAGCGCGCCCACGCGCTGGCCGGGAATCCGTCGATCGCGGAGACCGCGCGACTGTCGCCGGGCTGGTCGGCGCCGATGACGATCGGCAGCGCGCAGGTGCGCGTCGCATACTCGCCGGAGCCGGCGGGGCAGCGTACCGAGATCGATACGATCGTCGCCGCGATCGCGGCCGCGAAGCATTCGGTGTCGTTCTGCCTGTTCATGCCGACCGACGCGGCGCTGCGCGATGCGTGCTTCGCGGCCGGCGATCGCGGACTGATGATGTTCGGCCTCGTGAACCGGATCAACGCGGCCAGCGCAACGAAGGCCGACGCTGCGCAGCAGGCCGGCCAGTCGCTCGATGCGGCCACGCTCGCGAACCTCGAGCTGTACCACCGCAGCCGCGACAACCACGACGTGATCGATGCGTCGTATTTCTCGCCGGCTACCGTGCCGCAAGGTTTCGAGCCGGAGTTGCGGCTTTTCCCGGGCGAACCGGCGCCGGCCTTTCCGCCCGTGGTGATCCATCACAAGTTCATCGTGATCGATGCGGAAGGCGCGAATCCGGTCGTCTATACGGGCTCGGCGAACATGAGCCGCAATTCCGAGCAGTACAACGACGAGAACCTGCTCGAGATCCGCGACAAGCGGATCGCGGCGATCTATCTCGCGGAATTCCTGCGGCTTTACGAGCACTACCGCGCCCGCGCGCTGGCGATCCACGCGAAGCAGCAGCACGGTACGGGCGCGGGTACGCATGCGCGGCTCGCGCTTGCGCCCGATTCGAGCTGGGCGAAGAAGTATTACGTGGCGGGCAGCCCGGAACAGAAGGCGCGGATCGCGCTGGCGTCGACCGCGCCGACGGACTGATGGGCTGACGCGCCGAAATGCAAAGGGCGCGAACGAGTCGCGCCCCGGCCGGCTGCTGGCGCCGCTTACGCGGCGACGTAGCGGAGCACCGCGTCGGCGATCGTGTCGCGATGGCGCGCGCGCAGGCGCGGCGCCGACGGATCGCGGCCGAACGCGGCGCCGAACGTGTAGCGGTTCGACACGCGATGGAAGCAGAACGAGCTGATCAGCAGGTGCAGGTCGAACGCGTCGATGTCCTTGCGGAACGCGCCGCTGGCCGCGCCGCGCTCGACCAGTTCCTCGAGCGTCTTGATGATGCTGACGTTGCGGTTCTTGAACGACTTGAGCTGTTCGAGATATTTCGCGCCGTGGATGTTCTCGATCGACACGAGGCGCACGAAATCGCGATGCTTGTCGTGGTAGTCGAACGTGAATTCGACGAGACGGCGCATGCCTTCGCGCGGCTCCATGTCGCCGACGTGCAGTTCCTGCTCGAGCGCGCGGATGTCGCCGTACACCTTCTCCAGCACGGCCTCGTACAGGCCTTCCTTGCTGTCGAAGTAGTAATAGAGCATCCGCTTCGTCGTGTTGGTGCGCTCGGCGATCGCGTCGACGCGCGCGCCGGCGAGGCCCATCGCAGAGAATTCCTGCGTGGCGACATCGAGGATGTTGCGCTTGGTTTGCTCGGGATCGTATTTACGCCGCGCATCGGACGCAAGCGCGCGGGTGTCGGACGTGGCGGCCTTGCTTCCTGCTTTCATGTGACTTTATTGTGGTTCGCGGCGGCTTGGAAAAGGCATTCTAGCATGCGGGAAATGGCCGCCCGGCCGACCTTCCGCTCTAATCGGCAAGGCCGCCGGCGCGGTGGTTTCGGCCGTCGCGGGCGCTCAGCGGCGGCAGGACGCGAGCGCGTCGCGGGCCTGGTACGCCGTATACGTGAGCTGCGCGGCGGCGAGTCCGGCCAGCCCGAACGTGCGCGTGAGCCCGAACGCGGCGAAGCCGTCCGGCACCGGCCGGCCTTCGGCCAGCGCGGCGGCGAGCGTCTCGCCGGCCACCGTGGTCGGCGCCATCCCGTGGCCGCCGAAAGCGATCGCGTGCCACACGCCGTCCGCGTCGCGGCCGATCTGCGGCATCTTGTGCCGCGCGTAGCTCATCAGCCCGCCCCACGCGTAGTCGACCTTCACGCCTTCCAGTTGCGGATACACGCGCAGCAGGTCGCGCCGCAGCAGGCGCGCGATCGCGTCGGGGCCGCGGTCGAGCACCGAGATCCGGCCGCCCCACAGGATCCGCGTGTCCTTCAGCGGACGGTAGTAGTCGAACGCGAAGCGCGTGTCGTAGATTGCGTACGGCGCGTCGATCGCATCCGGCAGGCGCGCGCCGAGCGGTTCGGTCGCGATCACGTAGGTCGCGATCGGCAGCACCGCGCGCTCGATGCGCGGCGACACGCCGCGCGCGTAGCCGCCGCCGGCGAACACGACGTCCTTCGCGCGCACCGCGCCCTGCGCCGTGCGCACGACGTACCCGGCGCCGTCGCGGGCGATGTTCAGCGCGGCCGAGCGCTCGTACACGCGTGCGCCGCCGCGCGAGGCGGCCGCCGCGACGCCGAGCACGTACTTGAGCGGATGGAAGTGGAACGCGTTCGGCTCGAACAGGCCGCCGTAATAGCGCTGCGTCTTCAGCCGCTCGCGCAGCGCGCCGGTCGCGACGGGCTCCCATTCGACGCCGAGTTCGTTCTTCATCAGCGTGCGCACACCGTCGAGCCGCGACGGATCGTCGAACCAGTTCGCGAGCATCACGCCCTCGTCGACGATGTCGCAGTCGATCCCGTAGCGGGCGATCCGCGCGCGGATCAGGTCGACCGCGTCGACGGTGAGCCGGTACAGCCGGCGCCCTTCGTCGCGGCCGAGCGTGCGCAGCAGGTCGGCGTTGTCGAGGCTGTAGCCGCCGAACACGAAGCCGCCGTTGCGGCCCGACGCGCCGAAGCCGACCCGTTCGCTGTCGAGCACGACGACGTCGTGCACGCCGCGTTCGACGAGGCCGAGCGCCGTGCACAGGCCGGCGAGGCCGCCGCCGACGATGCAGACCTGCGTATCGATCGTGCCGGTCAGTTGCGGATAGGGCTGGCGGGTAACGGTGGCTTCGTAGAAGTTCTGCATGCGTTTTCGGTGATTCGTGACGGCGGAAAAGCGGACGGCGCGCGTCGATCTTGCCTGAACGCGCGCGCCGCGTCGAATGGGGTTTTCAGCGCAGCGGCCGCCGCGTAGGAGCGGCGGCCGGCGCGTGACCGGGCGTCAGGCGCCCGGCGTCGGGTTGGCCGGACGGGTGACGTAGGCCGGATAGCCGGTATCGGCCTTTTCGGTCGCTTCACGTGTCGTGTTGCGTTCGATCCACGGCGCGATTTCCATGTCCTCGTAGCGCACCAGCCGGCATTTGCGCACGAGCGCGTAGCCGAGCCAGATCGCGAGGAAGAACGGCAGGCCGATGTAGGTCGCGGCGACGCCGGTCCAGTCGATCTGGTCGGCGAGGAACGCCTGGTAGTCCTGGCCGAGCGCGACGACCGCGCACAGCGCGAACGCGAACAGCGGGCCGAACGGGAACCACTTCGACCGGTACGGCAGCTGGTCGAGCCGGTAGCCCTGCTTCAGGAAACCCTTGCGGAACCGGTAGTGGCTGATCGCGATGCCGAGCCACGTGATGAAGCCGGCCATGCCCGACGTGTTCAGCAGCCACAGGTAGACGGTCTTGTCGCCGTACAGCGACGTGAGGAAACACAGCGCGCCGACGGCGGTGGTCGCATAGAGCGCGTTGCGCGGCACGCCGCCGGGCGACAGCTTCGCGAACAGCTTCGGCGCGCGGCCTTCGACCGCGAGGTTGTAGAGCATGCGCGTCGATGCGTACATGCCCGAGTTGCCGGCCGACAGCACGGCCGTCAGGATCACCGCGTTCATCACGCCGGCCGCGAACGCGAGGCCCGCGTGGCGGAACACCAGCGTGAACGGGCTCACGCCGATGTCGGTCACGTCGCTCTTCAGCAGGCTCGGATCGGTGTACGGAATCAGCACGCCGATCACGACGATCGCGAACACGTAGAACAGCAGGATGCGCCAGAAGATCTGGCTCACCGCGCGCGGAATCGTCGTACGCGGATTTTCCGATTCGCCGGCCGCGACGCCGATCATTTCGGTGCCCTGGAACGAGAAGCCCGCGATCATCGCGACGCCGAGCATCGTCGCCCAGCCGCCGACGAACGGCGCGTCGCCGATCGTGAAGTTGCCCCAGCCGGCGCTCGGGCCGCCCTGCATGATCCCGAAGATCATCAGCAGGCCGACGCCGACGAACGCGAGCACGGTCAGCACCTTGATCAGCGCGAACCAGTATTCGGCTTCGCCGAAGCCGCGCACCGACAGTGCGTTGAGCGCGAAGATCAGCGTGAGGAACAGTGCGCTCCACCACACGCCCGGCACGTGCGGAAACCAGTAGTGCATCACGAGCTGCGCGGCGACGAGCTCCACCGCCAGCGTCACGGCCCAGCTGTACCAGTAGTTCCAGCCGAGCGCGAAGCCGAAGCCTTCGTCGACGAACTTCGCGCCATAGGTCGCGAACGAGCCCGATACCGGCATGAACGCGGCCATTTCGCCGAGGCTCGTCATCAGGAAATAGACCATCAGGCCGATCACCATGTACGCAACCATTGCGCCGCCGGGGCCGGCCTGCGAGATCGATGCGCCGGATGCGACGAACAGGCCCGTGCCGATCGAGCCGCCGATCGCGATCATCCGTAGATGGCGGGCCTGCAACGCGCGGTGAAGGGACGGCTTCGCGGGCGGCGAGCCGGACGGGCGGGACGAATCGGGGCGGGCATCTGAATGCATGGCGGGCGCTGGGCGCTGTCTCCGGGATTGTTTTTTCGGTGACGAAGCGCGACGCGTCGCCGGCTCGCGGGCCGGGCAGCGGTGATGCGATGCGAAACCGGCCCGCTGAGCCGGGCCGTGGTGCGTGTCGCCTTCGTCGGTCGTCCGGCTGCCGTGGTGGCGGCCGGCGGCGCGCCGGGTGCGTTGCACCTCGACGTCGCACCGATTGTGTGGGCCCGGTGCACCGGCGGCAAACGATATTTCCGAACAGGGTGATGCGGGATGGTCATCAACTTGGGCCGCGCAGCGATGCGTCCGGGCGGCCTGTTACGGGCTTGGGAAACGTCCCATATCGGCATCGAAACAGCCGCGGCTGGCCAGCGCACTTCTTGCGTTTTGGGAATGAAGTCGTGAGTTAATATCAATAGCGGCCCGACTTGTGGCCATCGACAATGTGTTCATGGATCGTGCCTCGCGAGGCTGGGGCGCGCCGTCCGGCCGGGCTTCCGGCGGCGGCGCAGTGCGATGCGCCGGATGGCGCACCGGCCCGCCGCGCGGCGCATCCGCTTGCACGAGGCGCTCGAACGCGCTCCAATCGAATCACGCGGGCGGCGCTGCCGCCGCATCGATCAATCTGTCCCTGAAGAGGAAGTGATGCAATTCAACGACATTCTTGCCGCGCTCGACATCGATCTCGCCCAGTGGAAAGGCAACGCGCTGACCGCGCGTTCGCCGCTCGACGGCGCGACGCTCGCGACGCTGGCCGTCGACACGCCCGCCGACGCCGAGCGCAAGATCGACGCCGCGCACGACGCGTTCCTCAAGTGGCGCACGGTGCCGGCGCCGGTGCGCGGCGAACTCGTGCGCGTGTTCGGCAACGTGCTGCGCGAGCACAAGGCCGAGCTGGGCCGCCTCGTCACGCTCGAAGCCGGCAAGATCACGTCGGAAGGCCTCGGCGAAGTGCAGGAAATGATCGACATCTGCGATTTCGCGGTCGGCCTGTCGCGCCAGCTTTACGGCCTCACGATCGCGTCCGAGCGCCCGGGCCACCGGATGATGGAAACGTGGCACCCGATCGGCGTGTGCGGCGTGATTTCGGCGTTCAACTTCCCGGTCGCGGTGTGGGCGTGGAATGCGGCGCTCGCGTTCGTGTGCGGCGATTCGGTCGTGTGGAAGCCGTCCGAGAAGACGCCGCTCACCGCGATCGCGTGCCACGTGCTGCTCCAGAAGGCGCTGCGCGAGTTCGACAAGACGCATCCGGGCGTCGCGCCGGCGGAACTGAGCCAGCTGGTGCTCGGCATGCGCGACGTCGGCGAGGTGCTGACGGCGTCGAAGAAGGTGCCGGTCGTCAGCGCGACGGGCAGCGTGCGGATGGGCCAGGAAGTCGCGAAGGTGCTGAGCCAGCGCCTCGCGCGCGGCATCCTCGAACTCGGCGGCAACAACGGGATGATCGTCGCGCCGAGCGCGGATCTCGACCTCGTCGTGCGCGCGGTCACGTTCGCGGCGGTCGGCACGGCCGGCCAGCGCTGCACGACGCTGCGCCGCCTGATCGTGCATCGCAGCCTCGTCGAGCAACTGCTGCCGCGCATCGAGAAGGCCTATGCGTCGGTGAAGGTCGGCAATCCGCTCGAGGAAGGCACGCTGGTCGGCCCGCTGGTCGATCGTGCGTCGTTCGACGCGATGCAGAAGGCGCTGGCCGATGCGCGCGAGCAGGGCGGCGAAGTGAAGGGCGGCGAGCGCGTCGACGTCGGCCACGCGGATGCGTACTACGTGCGTCCGGCCATCGTGCGGATGCCGAAGCAATCGGCGGTGGTCGAGCGCGAGACGTTCGCGCCGATCCTGTACGTGATGGTCTACGACAACTTCGACGACGCGATCGACGTGCACAACGCGGTGCCGCAAGGCCTGTCGTCGGCGATCTTCACGAACGACATGCGTGAAGCCGAGCAGTTCATGTCGGCGGCCGGCAGCGATTGCGGGATCGTCAACGTGAACATCGGCACGAGCGGCGCGGAAATCGGCGGCGCGTTCGGCGGCGAGAAGGAAACGGGCGGCGGCCGCGAGTCGGGTTCGGATGCATGGAAGGCGTATATGCGCCGGGCGACGAACACGATCAACTACAGCCGCCAGCTGCCGCTGGCGCAGGGGGTGAAGTTCGACGTATAAGTGCGGGCGCCCGGCTTGGGCGCTTCGACGTCGAATGAACAGGGCCGGTTGCCGTGGAAGCGGTAACCGGCCCTGGTCGTTTATTGCGATGCGTGCGCCGCGCCGATCGATCGTGAGCGGACCCGCTCGATGGCTCGCCTACGATTCGTGCCGCGTGGCGCCATCGTTCGCCGGCATGTTCTGCACGACCAGCATCTGCGGGCTCGACAGCGTGATCCCCGCCGCGCGCAACTGCTTGAGGATCTCGAACAGCAGATCGCTCTTCGTCGAACTCGCGATCCGCGGGCTCGACACGTAACCCGTCACGCTCAGCGTGATCCCGTCCGGCGCGAGCTGGCTGAACGTCACCGACGGCGCCGGTTTCTCGAGAATCGCCTGATGCGCGCGATACGCATCGAGCAGCAGGTCGCGCACCTGCTCGGGATCGGTGTTCAGCGGGAACGTCAGCACCAGCGTCGCGACGCCCTGCGTGCTGTTGCCCATCGTCACGTTGCGCACGTTCTGCGAGATCAGTTGCGAGTTCGGCACGATCACGGTCGAGCGGTCGCTCAGCTGGATTTCGGTCGCGCGCACGTTGATGCGGCGGATGTCGCCTTCGACGCCCGCGATGCTGACCATGTCGCCCACCTTCACCGGGCGCTCGGTCAGCAGGATCAGCCCCGACACGAAGTTCTTCACGATTTCCTGCAGGCCGAAGCCGATACCGACCGACAACGCGCTGACGATCCACGCGAGATTGTTCCATCTGACGCCGAGCAGCCCGAGCGTCATCAGGACGAGCAGCACGTAGCCGACATTGGTGAACAGCGTGATCAGCGACACGCGCATGCCCGTGTCCATGCCGAGCGCGGGCATGAACTCGCCGTCGAGCCAGCGGCGCAGCGAGCGCAGCAGGTAGAAGCCGATCGCGAAGCCGATCACGGCATTCATGATCCGGTCGGGCATGATGTTCAGACTCTGCAGCCGCTGGCTGCCGATCATCGCGACCGCGCTGTCGAGCAGGTCGCCCGGCGTCGTGCCGAAGCCGCCGGTCACCAGCGCGATCGCCGCGATCAGCATCAGCAGGCTCGTGCCGAAGCCGGACAGGACCGTGCGCGCCTGGTCGAGGTGGCGGTCTTCGAGCGCGAACAGGTGCTTGATCTGCTGGCCCGTCGACAGGCTCGACGAGAACAGGCTTTCGCTCGCGTCGCGCGTCAACTGGATCAGGATGTAGGTCGCGCACAGCACGATCTCGAACCATACGAGCTCGTACGTGATGAAGCGCGCGACCGTGATGTAACCGATCAGGAGGGCGATCAACGACGCGACGATCGCGAGCGTGACGCCGGCGTGGATCAGGCCCGCGAGCGTCGAGCGCTGCTCGGGTGCCTCGCCTGCCGCCGCGAGCGCGGCGCGCGCACGGTTCGCGCGCAACAGCGACGCGCCGACCGTCAGCGCGACGACGAGCGACACGATGCCGCGACCGAACAGCGTGACCGACAGGCTGGTGTCGACGATCCGGTTGATCGATTCGAGCGTGCCCGACACCAGCAGCAGCGCAGCCAGGATCGCGGGGAACGGCTTCATCGCGAGCGCGACCGGATCGGCGAGCGCGGGCAGCCGCCACGACGGATGTTTCGTGCAGAGCAGTGCGCGCCCGAGCCCGGCGATCAGTGCGCAGGTTGCGGCGAGCTTCGCGAACTGGTCCCACAGATCGGTCAGCGACGGCGTGAGCTCGTAATGACGCGCGACGGCGAGGTAGAGGATCTGGATCGCAATGGCCGTCGCGAGGAAGGTCGACAGCGCGGTCGACAGCGCCAGCGCACTGCGGCGCAAGCGGGTGGGCGGCAGGCGGTTCAGCGCGATCCAGGCGAGCCCGCGCTCGATGAGGCGGCGCCCGCCGAGCCATGCCGCGAACGCGGCGATCAGCAGCACCGCGGTGATGGCCCGCTGCCCCGGCACCCACGACGAGCGCAGCATGTCGAACAGTTCGTCGTCGAAATCCTGGAGCCGCTGGCGATCGTCCGGCGACAGGTGGAACAGCGGCAGCCAGAACTGCGCGCTGAAGATGCTGCCCGAACGGAACGCGAGCTGGTTCTTCAGCAGGCTGCGGTGCAGCTTCGCGAACTGCTCGGTCAGGTTCGCGAGGCTCGTCTTCTGGTCGGCGGCCTGCTTCAGCGCGGCGTCGATCTGCGTCTTGCGCGCGTCCAGCGAGGCCCGCTGCTTCGCGACGGCTGGCGTTTCCGGCGCGGCGCCCTCGGCCGGCGGCGGGCCGAGCACGTCGAGTTGCGCCTGGACCTGCGCGCGTTGCGGCGTGAGATCGCTCTGCAGTTTCGCGACATCGGTGCTCAGTTCCTGCGCCGAATCGTCGAGCGCATCCAGCTCCTTGCTGTTGGATGCGGTGGAGGTCTGCTGCTTGATGCGGTCCAGCTCGGCCTGCATCTGCTTGAGCTGCGCGACGGCGTCGGGCAGCGAGATGGCCGGCGCGGTGGCGCCGACGCCGCTCGCGACGGGCGCGGAAGCGGCCGCCGGAAACGCCGACGCGGTCGCGATCGCCGCGAACTGCAGCAGCGCGATCAGCGCGATCCGGCGGGCGTACGTGGAGAGTCGTTGTATGGACATGGAATGCTTACGATTTGCCGACAATGCCGATTGCCGAAAGGCAGCCGGAAGCCGGTAGTTGGCCCGCTAGCATGTTACCGGGGCGCGGAACGCGTGGTTGTCCCGATTGCGTGTTGCGATTCGCGGCGATTCCGGCGGCGCGTGCGTGGGTGAAGCAGCGCGGGAGGCCCGTCATCACCCGCCTGCGCGGCCTGCGCGCGAGGCCGGTGGTAGCGGAACGCCACGCGAACGCGCAGTCGGTGCCGACACACGGTTACGCAAGTTACACATTATCAGGCGCGAAAACGGGGCATCGAATGGCTTCGGTGCCCGCACTGCGTCCGGCCTGCCGGCTTGCCCGTGCGTCGAACGGGGCTGCCGGTACAATGCAGCGATTCGCCCGGCGCCGGTTCGGCGGTCCGCCGGACGACAACGCACAACACGACACGATCAGGAGACGCGCCCAAGATGGCCTCAACGGACAGCCTTTCCCAGGCACCTGCCCAATCCCCTTCCATCGACCCCGGCGCCATCTCGGCCCGCCTCGACCGCCTGCCGCCGACGCGCAGCGTCTGGAAGCTGGTCGTGCTGCTGAGCCTCGGCTTCTTCTTCGAACTCTACGACCTGCTCTACAGCGGTTACGTCGCGCCGGGCCTCGTGAAAAGCGGCATCCTGTCCGCGACGACGCACGGCCTGTTCGGCACCACGGGCGTCGCGAGCTTCATCGCCGCGCTGTTTTCCGGGCTCTTCATCGGCACGATCGCGTGCGGCTTCCTCGCCGACCGCTTCGGTCGCCGCGCGATCTTCACGTGGTCGCTGCTGTGGTACACGGCCGCCAATGTCGTGATGGCGTTCCAGGACACCGCGGCCGGGCTGAACTTCTGGCGCTTCGTCGTCGGTCTCGGCCTCGGCGTCGAGATGGTGACGATCGGCACGTACATCTCCGAACTCGTGCCGAAGCAGATCCGTGGCCGCGCGTTCGCGTGCGAGCAGGCGGTGGGGTTCGTCGCGGTGCCGGTGGTCGCGTTTCTCGCCTACCTGCTGGTGCCGCACGCACCGCTCGGCCTCGACGGCTGGCGCTGGGTCGTGCTGATCGGCGCGCACGGCGCGCTGTTCGTGTGGTGGATTCGCCGCGAACTGCCGGAAAGCCCGCGCTGGCTCGCGCAGCAGGGCCGCGTCGACGAGGCCGACCGCATCATGCGCGCGCTCGAGGCGAAGGTCGAAGCCGAATACGGGCGGCCGCTGCCGCCGCCCGCGCCCGCCGAACCCGTGCCGCCGCGCGGCAGCTTCCGCGACATGTGGGTGCCGCCGTATCGCAGCCGCACGATCATGATGACGATCTTCAACGTGTTCCAGACGGTCGGCTTCTACGGTTTCGCGAACTGGGTGCCGACGCTGCTGATCAAGCAGGGCATCACGATCACGTCGAGCCTGATGTATTCGAGCGTGATCGCACTCGCCGCGCCGATCGGTCCGCTGATCGGCCTCGTGATCGCCGACCGCTTCGAGCGCAAGTCGGTGATCGTCGCGATGGCGGCGGCGATCGTCGTTTGCGGGCTGCTGTTCAGCCAGACGACGGTGGGCGCGTTCCTGATCGTGCTCGGCATCGGCCTCACGCTCGCGAGCAACATCATGTCGTACAGCTTCCATGCCTACCAGGCCGAGCTGTTCCCGACGTCGATCCGCGCGCGGGCCGTCGGTTTCGTCTATTCGTGGAGCCGCTTCTCGGCGATCTTCTCGTCGTTCGTGATCGCGGCCGTGCTGCGCGGCTTCGGCACGTTCGGCGTGTTCGCGTTCATCGCGGGCGCGATGGTGATCGTGATGGCCGCGATCGGGTTGATGGGGCCGCGCACGAAGGGCATCGCGCTCGAAACCATCTCGAAGTGATCGGCGGGTGCGCACGCATGTCGCACGGTTCGTTGCGGCATGCGTGCGATGCGGTCCGGGGTTTCCGCTTCCGGACCGGCCCCTCGCCAAAATGCTTTGTCATGCGAATCAACCGGGAGGCGCGCTCGAACCGGATCCATCGCGTCAGCACTCGGCCGCGTGCCGAAAGCATCGAACACGCAAGCGTGCCACGCCACGAATACGCACGCGGCAACGAGTTGAAACAAAGCGTGACGAAGCGCAATTCCCCGTAAAAGCGTGCTTCCGGCCGCGGCCGATTCGCGCATGGACGAGTAAAATAGGGGGCCTGACGACTCATTAGCCGCCATCGGAGTGCCCGCGTTGCATCAGCGAATGGCTCCGCCGCGAAGAGGCGTCGGCGCCGGGCGCACGCGATGTGCCGGGCGTGTCGATGGCTTGCGCGGAAGATGCGCCGCTCGCAGCAGCACCATGCGGCGGCCGGATCGGCCGATGGCTTCGAACATATGATTCTTGCCCACTTGACGCGGCGCTTCGCGCAGCCGCGTTGCCTCAACCGCGCAGTCGCCGCATCCGTGTGGCTTGCTGCCGCGGTGTCGATTTCCGCTGTCGCACAACGACCTGCCTTTGCCGCGTCCGACGCTCCGTCGTCTGCTGTGCAATCCTCATCCGTCGCGTCGCCTGCTTCGGCGGCCTCCCGCCCGCATCCGGCTTCGTCCGCGCATGCGGCGTCGGACGCATCGGCCGCAGCGCCGACATCCGCCGCGTCACAGGCGAATCGCGCGGAATCCGCAAGCGCGGCATCCGGTGCGTCGGCCGCTTCCGCGGCATCGGCGGCATCGGCCGGCGCACCTGCATCGGCCGCCTCCGGCACGCCCGCCAGCGAGGCCGAACCGCCTCCGCCCACGCCGCCGCGTCGGCATCCGCCGCTGTCGGCCGAGGACGCGCAAAACGCGACGACACGCGCGCTCGACATGCACAAGCGTTTCATGCAGGAAGTCACGCGCCGCCTGAACGTGCCCGCGAGCGAGCAGCGCGCGTACGGCGACCGGCTCCAGAAAGCGCTCGCCGATGCGGATCTCGGCGATCTCGCCGGCGAATACGTCGCGATGGTGGACCGCGCGCCGAACGTGCAGGCGCTGTTCATCTACTTCCGCGCGACACCGGCCAATGCGTGGCTGATGATCGGCGCATCGCCGGTCGGCACCGGGTTGCCGGGCCAGTACGACCATTTCCTGACGCCGCTCGGCGTGTTTCATCACTCGCCCGACACGATGGATTTCCGCGCGGAAGGCACGACGAACGAGAACGGCATTCGCGGCTACGGTCACCGCGACATGCGCATCTACGATTTCGGCTGGGTGGACGGCGAGCGCGGCTGGGGCAAGGGCGGCGTGTCGCCGATGCGCTTCCAGATGCATGCGACCGACCCCGACCGGCTCGAAGCGCTGCTCGGCATCCGGCACTCGAAGGGCTGCGTGCGGATTCCCGCGTCGCTGAACACGTTCCTCGACCGGCACGGGCTGCTCGACGACGACTACCAGGCCCGCGTCGAGGCCGGCAAGTCGCTGTGGGTGCTGCGTCGCGATCGCGACATCACGCCGATCGCGGGCCGCTACCTGGTCGTGATCGACAGCGCCCGCAAGACCCGCCCGGCGTGGTCGCCGCTGCCGGGGCGCGGCGCATGGTCGAAGCTGCCGAAAGGCGGCGATACGGCGGACTGAGCGCCGCTTCGCCGGGCGCGGGCGGTGCGAGGATGAGAATAAATCCGTTTTATTGAGATATAAGGAAAGCAAACTTTTATTATCCGATCCGGGTTCGTATAGTCGAGTCCAGTTTCGCGGAACCCTGCCGCGCCTGGACCACCACCGACCACACGACCCGCATGAAAACTCTCTACAAGCTCGCTCCGCTCGCGATGCTCGGCGCCTTCGCGACCCATGCCTGTGCGCAAAGCAGCATCACGCTGTACGGTCTGATCTCGGCCGGTGTCGGGTTCGCGACGAACCAGGGCGGCAAGAATGCATGGCAGGCGCTGTCCGGCACGAACCAGAACCCGCGCTGGGGGCTGAAGGGCAAGGAGGATCTCGGGCAAGGGCTGTCCGCGGTCTTCCAGCTCGAGAACGGCTTCAACGTGATGACGGGCACGGCCGCGCAGAACGGCCGCGAGTTCGGGCGCATGGCGTACGTCGGCCTGGCCGACCGCACCTACGGCTCGCTGACGTTCGGTCGCCAGTACGACGCGATCCACGACTACATCGGGCCCGTGATCATCGCGAGCAACGGCGTGAACATCGGCGACAACGACAACGGCTACAACGACATCCGCGTGCAGCACTCGGTGAAGTACGTGAGCCCCGTCTACTACGGGCTGAAGTTCACCGCGCTGTACGGCTTCAGCAATGCGACCGGTTTCGCGAACAACAGCGCGTACAGCTTCGGGCTCGGCTATGAGCGTGGCCCGCTGCGCTGGAGCGCGGTCTATGCGCAGTACAACCATCCTTACAGCGCGACGAACCAGGACGGCGCGATCGCGAACGACTACGCGTCGCCGCTGCTGATCTTCAGCAAGAGCGCGATGACGCCGGCCGCGTATGCGAGCCGGCAGCGGATCGCGGGCACGGGCGGCTTCTACACGATCGGCCGCGCGCAGTTCGCCGCGATGTTTACCGACGTGCGCTACGATTACCTCGACAATTCGCATCTGCACCTGCAGAACCTGGGCGTGAACGTCGTCTACACGATGACGCCGCAGCTCTTTCTTGGCGCGGCGTATGCATTCACGAACGGCAAGTACGACGTGATCGACAAGCGTCCGAAATGGCATCAGGTGAACCTGCAGGCCGATTACTTCCTGTCCAAACGCACCGACGTCGCGCTGACGGTGATCGCGCAGCAGGCGGCCGGCGACGCGGATCATGCGCAGATCTTCGCGTATGCGCGTTCGACCGGCACGCGCCAGATGATGGCGACGCTCGGCGTCCGGCACGTCTTCTGAGCACCGACCATGACCCATCCGATCGCATCCCGCCGCACCTTCCTGAAACTGTCGGCCGCGCTGGCCGGCACCGCGCTGCTGCCCGAAACGGGCGCGTTCGCGGCCGGCGGCGACGCCGCCCGCCGCACGGTGATCATCGATACCGATCCGGGGCAGGACGACGCCATCGCGATCCTGTTCGCGCTCGGCGCGCAGGACCGGCTCGACGTGCGCGCGCTGACGGCCGTGGCGGGCAACGTGCCGCTCGACCTCACCGAACGCAATGCGCGGATCATCCGCGACTGGGCCGGCCGCACGAAGACGCTGCCGGTGTACGCGGGCTGCCCGCGCCCGCTCGTGCGCGACCTCGTGACGGCCGCGAACGTGCATGGCAAGACGGGGCTCGAAGGCGTCGAACTGCACGCGCCGCGCGCGCCGCTCGCCGCCGGTCACGCGGTGTCGTACCTCGTCGATACGCTGAGCCGCGCGGCGCCGAACAGCGTGACGCTGTGCGCGCTCGGCCCGCTGACCAACATCGCGACCGCGCTGGTCGAGGCGCCGCAGGTTCGCGCCGCGCTGCGCGACATCGTGCTGATGGGCGGCGCGTTCTTCGAGCGCGGCAACATCACGCCGGCCGCCGAGTTCAACATCTACGTCGATCCGCAGGCGGCCGACGTCGTGTTCGGCAGCGGCGTGCCGATCGTCGTGCTGCCGCGCGACGTCGCGGTGAAGGCGCCGATCACGCCGGCGCGGGTCGCGCCGTTCCGCGCGCTCGGCAACCGCTGCGGCACGATCGTCGCGGACATCATGGAAGCGGAACTCGCCTACAACAAGAAGCGGCGCGGGATCGACGACGCGCCGATGTACGACCCGACGGCCGTCGGCTATCTCGTCGACCCGACGCTGTTCGGCGGACGCAAGGTGAACGTGGTGGTCGAGACGACCGGGCAGTGGACGCTCGGCGAGACGATCGTCGACTGGAACGGGCGCAGCGGCCGTGCGGCGAACGCGACGTGGATCAACGAGGTCGACGCGGACCGCTTCTACGCGACGCTCGTCGAGCGCATCGCGAAGCTGCCCTGAACGCGCGCGGCAAATGCGGCAAGCGCGGCGGACGCGGCATCAGATGTGCTTCGCAATCCACTCGCGGCACGCGCGCACGTGCGGGCCGCGATCGTCGGCGGCGAGCGAGATCAGCGAGATCGCACGTGTGACGCGCGGTTTGTCGACACGCAGCGCGACGAGTTCGGGATCGTGCAGATGCATCGTGTAGAGGCTCGGCAGCACGGCGGTCGCGAGACCGTTGCGCGCGAGCGCGTAGAGCGGCTCGGTGTATTCCATCCGGTACGTGACGTTCAGGCGCAGCTTCCCGGCGCCGCCGGTGCGATGCAGCGATTCGCTGACGCTGCCGCGCACGAACACCGCGAGTTCGCGATCGACGAGCTTCGCCCACGTGACGCTCTTCGCGCGGGCGAGCGGATCGTCGTGCCGCACGACGATCACGATCTCGTCCTCGAACAGTTGCTGGTAGCGCAGCGTGCCGTCGTCGCTATCGGGTTCGCGCACGCCGATGCCGAGATCCGCGACGCCGTCGCGCACCGCTTCGACGAGCGCGCTGTTCGGCAAATCGGTCAGCGTGAAGCGCAGCGTCGGGTGCGTGCCGCGCAGTGCGTTGAGCGCGGGCAGCAGGCGGCCCGCGACCGACGGAATGAACGCGATGCGCACGGTCTGGATGCGTTCGCCGATGAGCCGCGTCATGTCGTCGAAGGTGCCGCGCGCCTGGTTGAGCAGACGTTCGGCGAGCGGCAGCACGGCTTCGCCCGCGGTGGTGAGCGTGAGGCGATGCGCGGTGCGGGCGAACAGGCGGCCGCCGAGCAGGAATTCGATCTGGCGGATCGACGCGGTGAGCGCGGGCTGCGTGAGCGACAGCGCCTGCGCGGCCTGCGTGAAGCTGCGTGCGTGCGCAAGGACTACGAAGTGCTGGACTTGCCGCAGCGTGAGCGCGGGCAGCAGCGACGAGCGGTCGGACATCGGGCAATGACGGTCAGGAAGCGGTACGCGGCAGTATAAGACCGCGCCGCACGAACCGACACAGGACAATATTCGGAATCACAGGAGAACCACCATGTCAGCGACTGACACGATGCCGGCACGTGCGCCGGCCAACTGGCTCGAACGCCGCTTCGCGCTCGCCGCGCGCGGCACGAGCGTGCGCACCGAGACGATCGCGGGCGTCACGTCGTTCCTCGCGGCCGCGTACCTGCTCGTCGTGATCCCGTCGCTGCTCGCGACGGGCGGAATGGAGCGCGGCGCGGCGACCACCGCGACGATCGTCGTGTTCGTGCTGTTCACCACGCTGATGGGGCTCTACGCGAACCTGCCGTTCCTCGTCGGCCCCGGTATCGGCGGCTCGGTGATCATCGGCGTGACGCTCGCGACGACCGAGCACGTCGGCTGGCAGACGGGCCTCGGCATCGCGTGCGTGTCGGGCGTGCTGTTCTTCCTGCTGACGATCCTCGGCGCGCGCGGCGTCGTGGTGCGGCTGATTCCGGTGCAGATCAAGCTCGGGCTCGGCGCGTCGATCGGGCTGTTCGTCACGATGCTCGGGCTGCGCAATGCGGGGATGGTCGTCGCGAACGCGAAGACCAACGCGTTCGCGCTCGGCGACTTCTCGCGGCCGGGCGCGCTGGTCGCGCTGATCGGCCTCGCGGTGGCGATCGTGCTGCAGGCGCGCAAGGTGCCCGGCGCGATCCTGATCGCGATCCTCGTCGCGGCCGCGGCCGGCGTGCCGCTCGGCGTCACGCACCTGCCGGCGTCGTTCGTGTCGCTGCCGCACAGCATCGCGCCGATCGCGTTCAAGCTCGATATCGGCAGCGCGTTGAGCCTGGCCGCCGCGCCGTACCTGTTCGCGTTCTTCGCGGCGGAATTCTTCTCGACGCTCGGCACCGCGCTCGCGGTCGGCGCGAAGGCGAACCTGCTCGACGAACAGGGCAACCTGCCGGACATCAACCGGCCGTTCCTCGTCGATTCGCTCGCCGCGACGCTCGGGCCCGTGTTCGGCATTCCGGCGCTGACCGCGCTGATCGAATCGGCGGCGGGCGTCGAAGCCGGCGGCCGCAGCGGGTTGTCGTCGCTGGCTGCCGCCGTGCTGTTCGCCGCGATGCTGCTGTTCGTGCCGGTCGCGCTCGCGATCCCGAAGGAGGCGACCGCGCCGGCGCTGATCCTGATCGGGCTGTCGATGTTCGCGACGATCCGCCATACGCATTTCGACGACTTCACCGATGCGCTGCCCGTGATGTCGATGGTGCTGCTCACGCTGATGTCGAACAGCTTCGGCACCGGCATTGCAGGCGGGCTGCTGTGCTACGTGCTCGTCAAGCTGCTGGCCGGCCGCTGGCGCGACGTGTCGTGGGGGCTCGTCGTGCTTGCGATTCCGCTCGGCTATTACTTCTGGACCGTCGTGAAGCCGCACTGAGAGACGGCTTCGCCACGCATCGCACTACCGAAAAAGAGACTGAGATGAAGGGAACACCAGGCAACGTCCCGGCCGCGCGCACGGGCATCGACATCACGCCGGCCCATCGGGCCTTCTTCCACGCGCTGCCGAAGGTCGAGCTGCACTGCCATCTGCTCGGCGCGGTGCGGCACGACACGTTCGTCGCGCTGGCCGAACGCAGCGGCGCACCGATCGAGCGGACGGAGATCGACGCGTTCTACGCGCGCGGCGAGAAGCCGGTCGGCGTGCTGCACGTGCTGCGTGCGCTCGACAAGTATCTGCTGACGCAACCCGACGACCTGCGCCGAATCGCATACGAGTATCTGGAAGACGCGGCCGCGCACAACGTGCGGCATGCGGAATTCTTCTGGAATCCGACGGGAACGGTGCGCGTGTCGGGCATCGCGTATGCGGACGCGCAGGCCGCGATCGTGACGGCGATCCGCGATGCCGCGCGCGATTTCGGGATCGGCGCGCGCCTGATTCCGAGCATCGATCGCGAGCAGGACCCCGACGAAGCGGTTGAGATCGTCGAGTGGATGAAGGCGAATCGCGCGGACGAAGTCGCGGGGCTCGGCATCGACTATCGCGAGAACGACCGGCCACCCGAACTGTTCTGGAAGGCGTACCGCAATGCACGCGCGGCCGGCTTTCGCACGACCGCGCATGCGGGCGAGTTCGGGATGCCGTGGCGCAACGTCGAGACGGCCGTCGATCTGTTGCAGGTCGACCGCGTCGATCACGGCTATACGGTCGTCGACAACCCCGAGCTGTGCGCGCGCTACGCGGAGCGCGGGATCGTGTTTACCGTCGTGCCGACCAATTCGTACTACCTGCGCACGCTGCCGCCGGAGCAATGGGCCGAGCTGCATCCGATGCGCAAGATGCCGGGCCTCGGATTGAAGATTCATCCGAATACCGACGATCCGACGTTGCACAAGGTCAATCCGGCCGAGGCGTGGGAACTGATGTTCAGTCATTTCGGCTTTACCGTCGCCGACCTGAAGCAGTTCATGCTGAACGGGATCGACGGCGCGTGGGTCGACGACGCGACGAAGGCGGCGTGGCGTGCCGCGTGGGCGCCGGAGTTCGATGCGCTTGCTGCATCGCTCGCGGCGGGCTGAGCCAGACTGGCACACGCCGCTTGTGTTCGCTATATTGGCGTCCGGCAGCACCCTGTCGTGGCGCCGCCGCCGTGCGCGCCCGCGCCGGCATTCCAATAGCAATTCGAACCTGAGAGGCTCCACCGTGCGTATTCCCGCTTTCTGTCTGATGTTGTTCGTCTCGCTGTCCGCGCGAGCCGGCACCGCCTGCGATGCGTTACTCGGCGATTACGCGCCGGCCGCCGGCAAGCCCGCGACGATGCGGGTCGAGAAGGTGGGGAGCGACATCGTGCTGCGCGCGCGTGAAGCCGGGCGCTGGAGCGTCGATACGGCGCCGGCGCACGTGGCTGAACTCGATATGGACGGTCCGGAGAAGCCGCCTGCCGACGCATGCGTGCTGGAGGTGCCGGGCGGCCAGATCATCAGGATGCCGATCGGGACACCGTACCAGGTCACGTCCATCACGGGCAACGGCTTCACGACGAAGCGTTCGACCACCGGCGTCCTGCTGCTGATGACGCAAGGCTTCCAGGTCGACGGCATCGAGCTGTATCGGGTCGCGCGCAGCGGCGCTTCGCCGTCGGCGCCGTGAAGGCCGTTGCCGCGCGCGGACGGCACCGTGCTGCACCCGCCGCATTACACGCGGCTCGGCGACGCTGCGCTGTTCGATGACGATCGCGACGGCGTGCCCGTGTGGCTGTACGCGGACGGGCACATGATGACGACGCCTCGGTAGCCCGGCGCGCAGCCACCCCGATCAGCGAAAGAACCTCAACCAGTCGAACAGGCCCGAATGCGGCTGCGCGCGCCGCCTCGGCGCCGGTGCGCTGCGCGGCCGGAAGTCGGGCGAGAACTGCACGTGCGGATCGATCGCCTGCGCGCGCAACGCCGCATCGTAGAACGACCCGACGATCGGCAGCGCGCTGTGCGCGCCCGCGCCCCAGTAGTCGCTGCGCAGCGTCACGCTGCCGTCGTCGAAGCCGACCCACGCGCCGGCCACGAGTTGCGGATGCATCAGGATGAACCAGCCGTCGGTGTTGTCCTGCGTCGTGCCGGTCTTGCCCGCGACGTCGATGCGAATCCCGTAGCGCGAGCGGATGTCCGCGCCGGTCCCGTAATCGACGACGCCGCGCATCGCGTCGACGAGCGTCTGCGCGGCGGCCTCCGGCAACGCGCGCTCCGGCGGCGCGCTGCCGAACGCGGCGAGCACCTTGCCGTCGCGATCCTCGATGCGCGTGATCGTCCGCGGTGCGACGTACACGCCGCGGTTCGCGATCGTGCCGTACGCGGACACCATCTCTTTCAGCGTGACCGGGCTCGTGCCGAGCGCGAGTGACGGCACCGCGTCGAGCGGGCTGTCGCGCACCCCCATCGCACGGGCGAGCTGCGCGACCTTCGCGGCGCCTTCGCGCTGCATGACCTGCGCGGTGATGCGGTTGCGCGACAGCGCCAGCCCGTCGCGCAGGGTCATCGGCTCGCCGGTCGGCGGTTCCGCATCGGTCGGCCGCCACACGGCGCGGCCGTCGATCGGGATCGCGACGGGGCGGTCGACGAACGTGTCGCCCGGCCGCATCCCGTCCGCGAACGCGGCGCCATAGACGAACGGCTTGAACGTCGAACCCGGCTGGCGCCGCGCCTGCGCGACGTGATCGAACGGCGCGCTGCCGAAATCGGGGCTGCCGACCCACGCGCGGATCGCGCCGTTGCGCGGATCGATCGCGACGAAGCCGGCTTGCACCTGCGTCTTGCGCTCGCACAGCGCCCGCATGAATTCGCGATTCGCGCCGAGCTGCTTCAGCGCAACCACGTCGGCGAGCCCCGTGTCGCGCGCCTGGCGATACTCGGGCGTCTGGCGCATGAAGCCGCGGAACAGGTCGTTGCGCAGCCCGCAGCCGGACGGCCCGCGCCAGGCGCCGTCGGCGATCGCCTGCAGCCGTTCGGTCTGCCGCGTCAGCGCCTGCGTGGCCATGTCCTGCAGCCGCGCATCGAGCGTCGTGCGCACGACGAGGCCGTCCGCGTAGAGATCGTAGTTGTTGCGGTCGGCCCACGCGATCAGCCACTTGCGCAGTTGCACCGCGAAATGCGGCGCGAGGCCCGGCTGCGCCGTCTGCGGTTCGAAATCGACGCGCAGCGGCTGGCGCTGCAGCTTCGCGAGCTGCCGCGGCGACAGCATGCCCATCTGCGCCATCCGGCCGAGCACGATGTTGCGCCGCTGGACCGCGCGTTCCGGGTTCAGCACCGGGTTGTAATAGCTGTTGCCCTTCAGCATCCCGACGAGCGTCGCGCTCTCCGCGATGTCGAGCTGGTTCGCCGACTTGCCGAAGTAGGTGCGTGCGGCCATTTCGACGCCGTACGCGTTGTACAGGAACGGCACGGTATTCAGATAGGTTTCGAGGATCTCGTCCTTGCTGTACACCGCTTCGATCTTGAACGCGGTGATCAGCTCCTTCACCTTGCGCGTGAGCGTCGGCGCGCGGCCGATTTCGTCCGGATACAGGTTGCGCGCGAGCTGTTGGGTGATCGTCGAGCCGCCCTGGCGGCTGCCCGAGAACGTATGCAGGCCGGCCGCGAGCGTGCGGCGCAAGTCGATGCCGTGATGTGAATAGAAGCGGTGATCCTCGGTCGCGATCAGCGCGTCGACCATGTGCGGCGAGATCTGCCTGAGCGGCACCCATTCGCGGTTCACGGGCCGGAACTCGGCGATCAGCTGGCCGTCGGCCGACAGCACGCGCGCGGGGCGGTCGATGCGCGCCTTGCGGATGTCGCCGATGCTCGGCGTGAACGGAACGAACGCGAGCAGGACCAGCAGGCCCAGCACCGGGATCGCGGCGAACGTCAGCGCCACGCCGCGCCGGGTCGGATGGCGCAGGCGATGCAGCGCGCCGGCGCCCAGCGCACCGAGGCGCGTGCGGCAGGCGGCGGCGAATGGCGCGACACGGGCGCGGCAACGGAGCCACGCGTCTCGGAGCAACGGCACGAAGCGATTCAAGGCGGCAGGGGCGCGGAAGGAAGACGCGCGATCCTAGCAAACGGAACCCGCGCGCCGGCGGCCGAAACGGCCGTTTGCTTGCAGGATTTACAGACGATTACGTTTGTTGCCCGCCGACAACCTTTTACTGCCCGTGGGGCCGCGATTCGACCGACGAAACCACGTCCGCGAGCCGTTGCGCGGCCGCTTCCATCTGCGCGCGGCCGAATCCGCCGAAGCCGAGCACCAGCCCGGGGCGCGCGGTGCCGGGCGCGAACATCGGCGACACCGCGCGCACCGCGACACCGGCCCGGGCGGCGCGCGCGACCACGTCGAGATCGTCGATGCCGGCCGCGAGCCACAGCACGACGTGCATTCCCTGGTCGCCCGGCTGCACCCACGCGCGCTCGCGCGGCAGTCGCGCGCCGAGCGTGTCGATCAGCAGCGCGCGCTGTTCCGCATAGACGCCGCGCACGCGGCGGATGTGGCGGTCGAGATGGCCGTCGGCGATGAACGCGGCGAGTACGTGTTGATCGGCGGTCGGCGCGTGGCGGTCCATCAGTACGCGCGCGCCGCAGAACGCCGGCACGAGATCGTCGGGCGCGATCACGTAGCCGAGCCGCAGCGATGGAAACAGGATCTTGCTGAAGGTGCCGAGATAGATCACGCGATCGGGCGCGAGGCCTTGCAGCGACGGGAACGGATAGCCTTCGTAGCGCAATTCGCTGTCGTAGTCGTCCTCGACGACCCATGCGCGGTGCGCGCGCGCCCATGCGAGCAGCGCATTGCGGCGCGCCATGCTCAACGGCATGCCGAGCGGGTACTGGTGTGACGGCGTGACGAACGCGGCGCGCGCATCGGGTGCGAGCCGGATGCCGGCGTCGACGTCGAGGCCGTCGGCGTCGACCGGCACGCGCACCATCGCGTCGCGCCGCCCGGTGCTTTCGAGCAGCGCGGTGATGCCGCGGTAGGCCGGATTCTCGACCCACGCGCGGTCGGTGTCGCCGAGCAGCACCTGGCTCGCGAGATGCAGCCCCTGCTGCGTGCCGCTCGTGATCACGACCTGGCCGGCATCGCAGCGCACCGAGCGCGACCGGCGCACGTAGTCGGCGATCGCTTCGCGCAGCGGCAGCGCGCCTTGCGGATCGGCATAGCCGGACGGCGCGCCGGCGCCGCGGGCGCGCAGGCGATTGCCGAGCCGGCGCCAGATGTCGTCGGGCGCGGTGAGGCCGAGCGGCACCGAGATCGCGAACGGCATCGCCGGCAGCGGGTTGAATTCGTCGGCAAGCCGCGCGAAGGCGGCGGCGGGTTCGGGCAGGGCGTCGCGTACCGGGCGTTGATGGCGGGTGGGTGGTTCGGGTTCGTCGACGGGGGGCGGCTCCGCGAGCGCGTGCGCGACCCGCGTGCCCGCACCGCCGCGCGATTCGAGAAAACCTTCGGCGATGAGCTGTGCATACGCGTCGACGACGGTGCCGCGCGCCACCTGCAGCGACGCCGCCAGCAGCCGCGTGGACGGCAGCGTGTCGCCGGGCCGGACGTCGCCGCGGCGCACCGCATCGCGCAGCGCCTGCGCGAGCTGGCGGCTCAGGTCGCCGGCCGCGCGATCGAGCGCGCCGAGCGACGGGATTTCGACGATCCGGGCCGTTCTTGCCATGATTCTGGTCTGCTGAAATTGTTTCAAACCGGCTCTACAGGATAAACCAGTTTAAGGCCACAATCGACGTATGACGGGCCTGCGCCCGCGCCCCTTTCCCACCCCGTACGACCGTGGAGCCGACATGTACATCCCCGCCGATTACAACGAACCCAATCCGGACGCGCTGCGCGAGCTGATCGTGCAGCACCCGTTCGGCAGCCTGATCACGCACGGCAAGAGCGGGCTCGATGCGATCCACCTCCCGTTCGCGCTGATGCCGGGCGATGGCGGGCTCGGCGAGCTGCATGCACACGTCGCCCGCGCGAATCCGGTCTGGCAGGACGTCGCGGACGGCGACGAGGTGCTCGTGATCTTCCGTGCGGGCGACGCGTACATCTCGCCGACCTGGTATCCGAGCAAGCAGGCGACGCACCGGGAGGTGCCGACCTGGAACTACCGGGTCGTGCATGCGCACGGCCGCATCACGGTGCGCGACGACGAGAAGTTCGTGCGAGGCGTGGTCGCGCGGCTGACGCGCACGCACGAAGCGTCGCAGCCGGTGCCGTGGAAGATGGGCGACGCGCCGCAGGACTACATGGACGCGATGCTGCAAGCGATCGTCGGGCTGCAGATCGAGATCACGCAGCTCGTCGGCAAGCGCAAGCTCGGGCAGAACAAGCCCGCGGCCGATATTCGCGGCGCGGGCGAAGCGCTGGTCGCGGACGGCCAGCTCGCGATCGGCGAGGCGATGCTGGCGGAGGCCGACGCGAAGCGCGGATGAGCGCATGACTGCCGCGCGCGGGCGCGTGGCGAGCCCGCGCGCGGCCCCGGTCACGGCGTGCGCGTCGCACCCTTCGTCCCGTCCCCCGCCTGCGCGAGCGCGCCGCGAATCGCGGCTTCCGTCTTGTCGTACCCGCCTTCGCCATAACGCGTATAGACGATCTTGCCGTTCGCATCGATCAGGTACAGCGCGGGCCAGTACTGGTTGCCGTATGCGCGCCACGTATCGTAGCGGTTGTCCTGCGCGACCGGATACCGGATGTCGAAGCGCCTGATCGCATCGGCCACGTTCTTCGCGTCGCGTTCGAACGGATATTCCGGCGTATGCACGCCGACCACGACGAGCCCCTGGTCGCGATACTTCCGATACCAGTCGTTCACGTACGGGATCGTATGAATGCAGTTGATGCACGAATACGTCCAGAAATCGACGAGCACGACCTTGCCGCGCAACTGGTCGAGCGTCAGCGGCGCGCTGTTGTGCCAGCGGTCGATGCCGGTGAAACCGGGCGCCGCCATGCCGGCCGGCGCTGCCTGCACGCCCGCGTCGTCGCGGGTGCCGGCGAAGGCGGCGAGCCCGGCCGTGGCGGCGAGGGCGATGACGAGGGCGGCGGTCTTGAAGCGGGGCAGCATGGCGTTCTCCTGATCTTTGGGGCCGCGGCGGGAGGGCGGCGGCCGGACGGGTTTCGACAGGCCCCATTAGGCGGCGCCGACGTATCCGCGATGTGTCCGGCCAGCCGCGCGTGTGCAATGTTGTGTGTCGTCGCGGCGCCGCGATACATTGCGATACAAACGCGTGCCCGCCGTGCGGTATAAAAGCGGACATCGCCCCGCCCGAACCCCGACACCGATACCGGCAACGACTCATGGACAAGCTCGACCACGTGCTGATCGTCGACGACGATCGCGCGATCCGCGAACTGATCGCGGACTACCTGGAGAAGAACGGCATGCGCGTGTCGCTGGCCGCGAACGGCCGCGAGATGCGCAACGCGCTGGACGACGGCGCGCCCGACCTGATCGTGCTCGACCTGATGCTGCCCGGCGAGGATGGCCTGACGCTGTGCCGCGACCTGCGCGCCGGCAAGTTCCGCACGGTACCGGTGCTGATGCTGACCGCACGCGGCGAGGAAACCGACCGCATCATTGGTCTCGAGATGGGCGCCGACGACTACCTGGCCAAGCCGTTCGCGGTGCGTGAGCTGCTGGCGCGGATTCGCTCGGTGCTGCGCCGCGCGCGCATGCTGCCGCCCGGCATGCAGGTCACGGAAACGGCCGCGCTGCTCGCGTTCGGTGAATGGCAGCTCGACACGACCGGGCGCCATCTGCTCGACGCCGAAGGCACGCTGGTCGCGCTGAGTGGCGCCGAATACCGGCTGCTGCGCGTGTTCCTCGACAACCCGCAGCGCGTGCTGACGCGCGACCAGTTGCTCAACCTCACGCAAGGGCGCCAGTCCGACCCGTTCGACCGCTCGATCGACTTGCTGGTGAGCCGGCTGCGCCAGCGGCTGCGCGACGGCGCGCGCGAGCCGCGCTACATCAAGACGCTGCGCAACGAGGGCTACGTGTTCTCGTCGGCCGTGACCGCCGTCGACGGTACGCCATGAGCGCGCGCACGCTGTGGCGCTGGCCGCGTTCGCTGTTCGCGCGGCTCGCGCTGATCCTGTGCGTGGGCCTGGCGCTCGCGCAGACGCTGTCGTTCTGGCTCACCGTGACCGAGCGCGACCAGGCGACCACGAACCTGATGATGGGCTACATCGAGCGCGAGGTCGCGAGCTCGGTCGCGTTGCTCGACCATCTGCCGCCCGCCGAGCGCACCGCGTGGCTGCCGCGCCTCGCACGGCGCAGCTATGCATTCATCCTCGGGCCCGGCGAAACCGGCACGCCGCCGGAGGCGCGGCTGTCGGCGCGCGTCGAGCGCTCGATCTCGGACGGCATCGGCGGCGACTATCCGCTGACCGCGAATTCGATCCCCGGCGACCGCGAACATCTGCAGGTGCATCTGCGGCTGACCGACGGCTCGCCGCTGACGATCGACATTCATCCGATGTCGACGGTGCCGCTGTCGGGCTGGCTGCCGGCCGTGCTCGTGGTGCAGCTCGCGGTGCTGGCCGCGTGCTGCTGGCTCGCGGTGCGGCTCGCGACGCGGCCGCTCAAGCAGCTCGCGCAGGCCGCCGACGCACTCGGCCCCGACCTGAAGGGCGAGCGGCTGAGCGAAGACGGGCCGTCGGAAGTCGCGCGCGCGGCACGGGCCTTCAACGCGATGCAGGACCGCATCGCGCAGTACATGGCCGAGCGCATGCAGATCCTCGCGTCGATCTCGCACGATCTGCAGACGCCGATCACGCGGATGCGGCTGCGCGTCGACGTGATGGACGACGACACGCAGGGCGCGAAGCTGCGCCAGGACCTGCTGGAGATGGAGCATCTGGTGAAGGAGGGCGTCGCGTACGCGCGGACGCTGCACGGCACCGAGGAAGCCGCACGCCGCATCGACGTCGACGCGCTGCTCGACAGCATCGTGTGCGACTACACGGATGCGGGGCAGGACGTCGCGCTGCACAGCCGCGCGCCGCTCGCGCTCGTCACGCGGCCGAAGGCGCTGCGCCGCATCGTCGGCAACCTGGTCGACAACGCGCTGAAGTTCGCGGGCGCGGCCGAGATCGACGTGCGGGCGGCGCCGGACGGCGGCGCGGTGATCGCGGTGCTCGACCGCGGGCCCGGCATTCCGGACGACCAGCTCGACGCGGTGTTCGAGCCGTTCCGGCGCGTGGAGACGTCGCGCAATCGCGATACCGGCGGCACGGGGCTCGGCCTCGCGATCGCGCGGCAACTGGCGCTGGCGATGGGCGGCACGCTCACGCTGAGCAACCGGCCCGACGGCGGCGGGCTCGAAGCGACGTTGACGCTGAGGAACGCGGGCTGATGCGACGCGGCGCGCGAGCGTCGCGGTGTCGGGCGCGTGCCGGCGCATGCGACGGGGGCGACGTCACGCGCGGTGCAGATGCTGGTCGACGAGCGGCGCGAGCGCTTGCGCATGCACGGCCGCGAGATCGTGCCGGCCGCCCGGTACGACGTGCAACCGCGCATCGGGCAGCCGTTCGAGCAGACGCCGGCCGGCCGCGACCGGGCTGATCGGATCGTCGTCGCCCCACAGCAGCAGCGTCGGCTGCGCGATACGGCCGATGTCCTGAGACAGGTCCGCACGCAACGTCATGAACCAGTCCGGCAACCGCGGGTTCGCCTCGGCGAAACCGGCGCGCCAGTCCTGCGCGCCGAGTCCGGCCATGTCGAGGCCGCCGGACGTGACCGTCAGCACGAGATGCGTGACGAGATCCGGCTTGTCGAGCGCCGCGCGCATCGCGATTACGCCGCCCATCGATTGCGCGATCACGGCGGTCGGCCGGTCGACGCTTGCGAGCACATGACGCACGAGACCGTCGAAATCGTCGACGGCTGGATCGCGCGGCGTGTCACCGAAGCCCGGATACGCGACGATCCGCCGCTCGGCCGGATGCGTGAGCCTGCCGGCCAGCGGTTGCCAGAACGCGGTGCTGCCCGATGCGCCGGGCAGGAAGAGCAATTGCGATGGAGCGGGCATGGCGTGTTGGTGTTCCGGTAGTCGAAGCGAAGCGGGACGACGAGCGGCGCGAGCGCGTCAGCAGCGGCCGGTGCGCAGCGCGACGGTCCAGTCGTCGCGCCCGCGCGCGGCCGCGGTGGCGGCGGCCGTGTGCCAGTCGTATTCGACCGCATGGAATTCGACGTTCCAGCCGGCCGCCGTGCGCGACACCATCGCGTAGCGCGCGTGCGGCGAGCCCGTCTCGATCCGGTGCGGATGCGGCAGGTCGTCTTCATATGCCTGCAGCCCGACGCTGCCCGGATTGACGATCAGCCTGCCGTCGTCGAGCCGTGCTGCACGCGGCACGTGCGTGTGGCCGCACAGAATCAGCGACGCCGCCGTGTCGCCCGCGCGCTGCGCGACTTCATCGGGCGTGGCCGCGCGGCAGCCGTCGGGCGTGACCGTTTCGAGGAAATAGACGAGATCGCTGGCCGGCGTGCCGTGCACCATCAGCACGTCGCCGTCGAGCGTCAGGCGTTCGGGCAGCGCGGCGAGCCAGTCGAACTGGTCGGCGCGCAGCGTGTCGTGCGCCCAGCGATCCGACAGCCGCATCGCGTCGCGCTCGCCGGTGAGCAACTGCCGTTCGTGATTACCCTTGACGGTCGGCAGGTCGAGCGCGATCAGGCGGTCGGCCGTTTCGGCCGGATGGAGCGCGCCGGACACGATGTCGCCGAGATTGACGATCACGTCGGCGCCGCGGCGGCGGACGTCGTCGAGCACCGCGTCGAGCGCGGCGAGGTTGCCGTGGATGTCGGACAGCGCGGCGATTTTCATGGCGGCAAGTCGATGTGGGGAATGGCGATTGTCGCCAATTCGGCGCGGGCCGTGCAATCGGGTCGTGCAATCGCTTCACGGCATCGGCACGCGATGCCGCGGCGGGCACGTCAGTCGGTCGCGAGGCGTGCGTACATCGCGAAATCGCCCGGCGTGCCGCGCACCATCTTGTAGGCGCGCAGCAACCCTTCGTAGCGGTAGCCGCACTTCTGCAGCACGCGCGCGGAGCCTGCGTTGCTGGTCAGCACGACCGCCTGCATGCGCATGAAGCCGCCGTGCGTGAGCGCCCACGCGGTGACGGCTTCGCACACCGCGCTCGCGATGCCGCGCCCCCAGTGCGACGGCGCGAGGTCGTACGCAATTTCCGCCGAGCGGTTCACGGTCGACACCGTATGCAGCCCGACTGTCCCGGCGAGCGCGCCCGACGCGGTGTCGACGATCGCGAGACGCCGGATCGAATCCGGATCGGTCGATTCGATGTTGTCGAACAGCGGCAGCAGATCGTCGGGCGAGCGCAGGTTCCAGCTCGTGTGGCGAACGGCGTCGGGATTCGACAGGTACGCGTACCACGCGTCGAGGTCCGCGCGTTCGAGTTGCCTGAGCGACAGCCCGGGGTAACCGGCGCGCGGCGGCGTGGCGATTTTCATCGAGCCCGGCGCCTACGCGGCATGGCGCCGGTACAGCGCCAGCGAACCGGCGAGTGCGAGCAGCATCGCGCCGCACGTGCGCTCGAGCCACAGCGCGCCCGCGCGTTTCAACAGCCGCACCGCGCGTGCGCCGAGCAGCGCGTAGCCGAACATCACGACGCCGTCGAGCAGCGCGAACGTGACCGCGAGCGCGACGTACTGCGGCGCGAGCGGCGCGGATGGATCGAGGAACTGCGGCAGGAACGCGGAGAAGAACAGATAACCCTTCGGGTTCGTCACCGCGGTCAGGAAGCTTTTCGCGAAGATCGATGCGTTGCGTCCGGAGGCCGTGCCGCGCTGCGCGGCCGCGACGTCGAGCGCTCCCTTCGACGTCAGCAGCCGGATGCCGACATAGGCGAGGTAGGCGGCGCCGAGCCACTTCACGACCGAGAACCAGAACGCCGACGCCATCAGCAGCGCGCCGAGTCCGAGCGCGACCGCGACGATCAGCACGAAGTCCGACAGCATCGCGCCCGCGAAACCGTAGGCCGCGCGGCGCACGCCGTAGCGCGAGCCGTTGGTCAGCGCGAGCAGCACGGTCGGGCCGGGTGTCGCGATGCCGACGAATGCGACGGCGGCGAAGATCAGCAGGGTCGTTTCATGCATGAATGAACTCCCGATGGAGGGCGCGCGTTCGATTATCGGGGGCGTCGGCCCTCGCTGTACAGGCGCGGCAGTGAGCGGCGACGGCCACGCCCGAACTATCTCAATTTCGACAAGAAACTGTTGTCATTATTCCGCTTTGGAACGAAACCGGTTCCAACTACCATACCGGCCGCAGCGGGCATGCCCGCCGCGTCGTCGCGCGTGGACGTCGCCGGTCTCGCACCGCCGGCGGATGTCGGCGCCCGCGCGCGCCACTCGCAAACAGCCAGCCAGAACAACGGGCTCACCGCCCGGAGACATACAACATGAACAAGCAACTGATCGCAGCGCCGCTGCTGCTCTCGCTCGCGGGTATCGCCGCCGCGCAAAGCTCCGTCACGCTGTACGGCATCGTCGACGCGGGCGTGACCTATCGCAGCAACGAGCGGGTCGGCTCGGCGGGCGCGTACACCGGGCACTCGAGCGTCGGCCTCACGACCGGCAACCTGTCCGGCAGCCGCTGGGGCATCAAGGGTTCCGAGGATCTCGGCGGCGGGATGCGCGCGCTGTTCGTCCTCGAGAACGGCTTCGACATCTCCAACGGTACGTCCGGCCAGGGCGGCCGCCAGTTCGGCCGCCAGGCGTTCGTCGGGCTCGGCAGCAACCGCTACGGCACGATCACGCTCGGTCGCCAGTACACGTCGCTCGACGATTTCGTGAGCCCGGTGGGCCCCTCGTCGTTCATCGGCGGCTTCGGCGCGCACCCGGGCGACATCGACGATCTCGACCAGACCGCGCGCGTCGACAGCGCGATCAAATATACGAGCGCGAACTACTCGGGCTTCACGTTCGGCGCGCTGTACGGCTTCGGCGGCCAGCCGGGCAGCATGAAGCAGCGCAACACGTGGAGCGTCGGCGCCGCGTATGCGGCGGGGCCGCTGCGCGTGGGCGTCGGCTACGAGCGCTCGGACAACAGCAAGACGGGCGCGACCGATCCGACGGCGGGCAAGTGGCAGAGCACCGATGACGGCCTGTTCAATTCGTCGATCAACGAAGGCTATGCGAGCGCGCAGTCGCAACAGGTGATCGCGACGGGCGCGACGTACGACTTCGGCCCGGCCGTCGTCGGCGTGAACTACAGCAACGTGCAGTACCGCAGCGGCGCGCAATCGCTGTTTTCCGGCCATGCGACGTTCAACGTCGCCGGCGTGTTCACGCGCTGGAACGTGCAGCCGCAGACGCAGCTGTTCGCCGGCTACAGCTACACGCGCGGCAGCGACGTCGACGGCATCGACAACCGCGCGCAGTATCACAACGTCACGCTCGGCGCGGTCTACGACCTGTCGAAGCGCACCAGCGTGTACCTGCTCGGCGCGTACCAGCATGCGTCCGGCACGACGCTCGACGCGCTCGGCCGGCCGGTGGCCGCGACCGCGTCGGTGTCCGACAAGGCGAACGGTCACTCGTCCGATTCGCGCTCGCAGGCGATCGTGAGCCTCGGGCTGCGCCAGAAGTTCTGACGCGGCGGTCGTTGCGCGTGCAACGGGGCCCGCGGCCGATGCGGGTCACGTTGCATGCATGCTTCTATACTGTCGCCTCGCTTTTCGAGGAGACGACATGACCCGAACGCTTTCCGCGCGCTGCCTGTGCGGCGCCGTGACCGTCACGTTGCGCGGCGAGCCGGCCGCGCGTGCGAACTGTCATTGCGCGACCTGCCGCGATTTCTACGGCACGCCGATGCTGTCCGCGACCGCATGGCCGCCGGAGCAGGTGACGATCGACGGCGGCCACGCGACGTTTCCGCATCCGTCGAAGTCGATGGCGCGTACGTGGTGCGCAGCGTGCGGCGAGATCGTGTTCGGGACGAACCGGCTCGGCATGCGCGTCGTGCCGAACAGCCTGACCGCGCGGGCGCACGTCGGGCCATTGCCCGGCGACCTGCAGCCGACGATGCACCTGTTCTACCGGCAACGCGTGCTCGACGTCGTCGATGCGCTGCCGAAATACGTCGACGGCTGGGACGGCCCGACGCTCGATCCGGCGAACTGAACGATCGCCGCCGCGTGCCGGTACGGCCGGCGCGCGGCTTTCCCCGCTGCATTCCGCTTTCCTTCCTGTTTTCCCTTCCTTGCACGAAATCGCAAACGCCGGGCTCGCCGGATAATATTTTTTCCCTTTCATTTTAATTTCTATTTGTAATAATCAAAACGATCGCCGGGGAATGAAAAAAGCAATGCGCTCATATCAGAAAAAATGACGCATTGGCATTGGATGACCCGGAAGAAAATGCCGGGAAATGCGCCGCGACCGCGTGGCTGGCAGGCCGTCGTGGCGCGGGTTCGCAGATTTTTCGATCATTGACGAAAAAGCGCCGGACGGCAAAAGGCGTGCAGTGAATAATTCGGGGTAACGGCGAATGCGCATTTGCCTGAATCACCAATATTTCATGCGCCGCGATTTACAGTGTCGACCATGGTTCGTCTGGGAGCATTATTCATGTCAATGAAACAAATCCGCGCGGTGTTGCTGGGAATGTGCATGGCGATGCTGGCGCCGGCGAGCCACGCGCAGGCGCAATACTCGACCGACTGGCTCGCGAACACCTACGGCACGCTCGCCTCGCACGTCGGCAACGGCGCGCGCTCGATGTGGGTCGCGCCCGAAGGCGTGATCTACACGGCGTCGCGCTGGGACGAGAACGCGGGCGGCGTCGCGATCTACCAGAACGGCCAGCCGCTCGGCACGATCGGCATCCACGACGAATTCCAGGGCGGCGCGATCACCGGCAATTCGACGTCGCTGTTCGTCGCGCTCGGCTACAACCGCACGTTCGGCAGCGGCTCGGTGGGCCGCTACAACCGCAGCACCAACCAGCGCGACCTGCGCATTCCGGTCAGCACGTGGACGGGCATCCAGTATGCGGACGTCATCACGGGCCTCGCGACGGGCGGCAACCTGCTGTACGTGAGCGACTTCTACGGCAACCGCGTGCGCGTCTATACGACCGATGGCGTGTGGCAGCGCGACATCGGCGTCACGGGGCCCGGCGCGCTGGCGCTCGATGCGGCCGGCAACCTGTGGGTCGCGCGCAAGAGTGCGGGCGTCGTCGCGCAGTTCAGTCCGACCGGGACGGCGATGAACACGCTGCAGATGGCGGCCGGCGCGCGGCCGGCGTCGCTGTACTTCGATGCGTCGATGGGCCGCCTGATGGTGGGCGACGAAGGGCCCGACATGAACATCAAGGTGTACGGCGGGCTGCCCGGGCTGCCGGTGCAGGTCGGCACGTTCGGCGTGCAGGGCGGCTATCTCGACACGACGACGGGCATCAAGGGGCAGGTCGGCGACAAGCGCTTCACGCGCGTCGCGGCGCTCGGCAAGGATGCGGCCGGCAACCTGTACGTGCTGAACAACGCCTGGGGCGGCGGCTGGGATCTCGGCCGCAACGGCAGCACCGATCTGCATTCGTACAGCCCGGTCGGCACGCTGCAATGGAAGCTGCAGGCGCTGAACTTCGAGGGGATCGCCGCGCCCGATCCCGCGACGGACGGCACGTTGTTCTTCAGCGGCAACAACGTGTATACGGGCACCGCGGGCGGCACGTTCGTCGCGAACACGGTCGATCCGTTCACCTATCCGAAGGACCCGCGCCTCGACATGAACGACTATCAGCGTGGCCAGCACTTCGGCCAGCTCGTGACGGTCGGCGGCAATCGGATCCTCGTTGCGTCGGGCCAGAACCCCGGCAACTTCAACTTCTATTACTTCAACACCGCGAGCGGCTACATCGCGATTCCGGCCGGCTCGCTGCCCGGCAAGCCGTTCAACACGACGCTGCAGGTGACGGCCGGTTTCGACATCGACGGCAACGGCGACGTGTGGGCCGGACTGAACGGCGCCAACGCGATCACGCGCTACCCGATGACGGGCTTCGACCCGACGACCGGCAAGCCGTCATGGGGCAAGCCGGTGACGACCGCCGTGCCAGGCAGCGTGGCGCCCGTGACGCGCATCATCTACCAGGCCGACAGCGACACGATGATTCTTGCGCAGGGCCTCGCGGGCAACTGGGACTGGACCGCGATGAACGGGCACATCGAGGTCTATCACGGCTGGAAGAACGGCAACACGAGCACGCCGAACCCGGTGATCAACCTGACGAGCGCGAACCCGAAATCGATCGCGGCCGCCGGCCACTACCTGTTCGTCGGCTACGTGCACACGGTGCCGAACATCGACATATTCGACCTGAACACCGGTGCGTTCGTCACGACGCTGACGAACTCGAACCCGTCGGCGATGGACGTCGGCAACGACGTCGATTCGATGTACGGCGTGCGCGCATACCTGCGCTCGACCGGCGAGTACGTGATCACGAAGGACAACTACAACGGGTCGAGCATCGTCGTGTATCGCTGGCGTCCGTGACCGCGCCGGCCGCGCGGGCCGTATCGACCGGCGCGGCCTGATCGTCAGGGCGCGCCGAGCACGCGCCCGTTCACGCTGCGCCCATACATCGAGTCGGGTGAATCGTGGAACTTCGCGCGCGTGTCCTGCACGGAACCCGTGAAGCGCGGGTCCTGCGGGCGTTCGTGGCTGTCCATGAAGGTTGCCACGTCCCACGCTTCCTGATCGGTCAGCGTGCCGCCGAGCCCGAGCGGCATGTTGGCCTTGATGAAGCCGGCCGCGTTGCGGATGTCGCCCATCCCCGCGCCCCAGTTGAACGAGCGCGCGCCCCACAGCGCCGGGAACACCGGTTTGCCGCCGCTCGACTGGCCCTGGCCGTCCGCGCCGTGGCACAGCGCGCAGTGCTGCGTGTAGACGGCCGCGCCGCGTGCGTAGTCGGCCTTCTGCGCCGGCGGTGGCAGTTTCGGGAACCCCTGGCCCGGCAGCTTCGTGCCGACCGGCGCACCCTTCGCGAGCCAGTACGAATAGGTTTCGAGCGCGACCAGGATCGGATCGCCGGCCGGCGGCGCCTTGCCGTTCATGCTGTAGCGGAAGCAGCCCTGCAGGCGCTCGGCGAACGTGTTCACGTGGCCGTTCTTGGCGCGGTACGCCGGATACAGCAGGTAAGCGGCCCACATCGGGCTCGAATCGGGCCGGCGGCCCGCATCGAGATGGCAGCTCGCGCAGGTCAGCTTGTTGCCGACGTACTTGCCCGCGAACTCGGGCGTGTGCAGGAAGATCTGCTCGCCGAGCCTGACGGTCTTGCCGAAGTCGTCGGCGGGGATCGCGGATTCGGGCGGCGGCGTGAACGGTTTCGCCGCCGGCGCGGCGGCGGCGGCGGGCGCGGGCGGGGGGGCGGAAGCGGCGGCCGGTGCGTCCTGCGGTGTCGCCCCGAACGCGAGCGCGGGCAGCCACGCCGCGCCGAGCAGCGCCGTGCGGGTGCGGCGGATCAGCGTCGTGCGATCGGTCATCGCTTGTCTCCTTGCGCGGCGCCGCCGCGTGCATAGTAGGCGGCCACCGCGTCGATGTCGGCGTCGGACAGCTTGCCGGCGATCATCGGCATCAATCCCATCGGCCCGGGCGGCCGCGTGCCGTGTTGCCAGCCGTGCAACTGGCCGGCGAGATACGCGGCCGGCTGCCCTGCGAGCGGCGGAAACGCGGTGCCGACGCCGAGGCCGCCGGGGCCGTGGCATTGCGCGCACGCGGGCAGGCCCTGCGACCAGCGCCCGCGCGTCGCGAGCCACGCGCCGGTGTTCGCCGGATCGATCGACGCGTCGTCGGGGGTGAAGACGCCGGCCGGCGCGGGCAGGCTTGCGAAGTACGCGGAGACCGCGTCGCGCTCGCGCGGCGACAGCAGTTTCGAGAGCGGCTGCATGACCGGATTCTGGCGGCTGCCGTCCGCGAACGCGGCGAGCTGCGCGGACAGGTACGCGGCGTTCGCGCCCGCAAGGCGCGGGAAGCCGGCCGCCGCGTTGCCTTCGCCCTGGCTGCCGTGGCAGCCGATGCAGGCGGCGACGCCCGTCGCCGTGCCTTGTGTCGCGATCGTCTTGCCGGACGCCGCGTCGTCCGCATGCGCGTGGCCGGCCAGCAGCGCGGCCGCGGCGAGCAGCAGCGGTGCGAACCGGCGTCGCGATGGTTCTCGCCGTCTAGCGACCCTGTCGTTCACGTGTCCCCTCCTTGTTGTGTATGTGGCGCGCGCGCCGTGCAGCGGCCGGACCGTCAGCTTGCGGCAGACACGTCCTGCGCCGGCGCGAGATGCGGCGTCGGCTGGTTCGCATCATATCGGCCGAAGCCGTAGCGCCGGAAAATCCCGAACGCTTCGGGCGACCGGATGAACGCGAGCCATGCACGCGCCGCTTCCGGGTGCGGCGCGTCCTTCACCATCGCGCCCGCGTAGATCGCCGTCGTATTCTGCTCGGCCGGAATGTCGACGTGCATCAGCGGATGCCCGACCTGTTCCTGGAACGCCGCTTCGGACTGCCACAGCACCCCCGCGTCCGCGCGGCCCTGCATCAGGAACAGCGCCGTTTCCCGATGGTGGATATGCGTGAGCTCGGCCGTGCCGGCGCGCACCTTGTCGTCGTAGACGGCGCGTGCGAGCGCGTCGCCGCCGGCTTTCACGAGCGACGCACGGATCTGCCGCGCGACGCCTTCGAAGGCCGGGTTCGGCATCGCGAGCGCCACGTCGGGCCGCGCGAGATCGCCGAGCGTCGCGATGCGTTTCGGATTGCCGGCGCGCACCATGATCGTCAGCTGGTTCGTCACGTACGGCACGGCCGGGCCCGCGAGCGTGCCGTCCGCGATCAGGTCGTTGATCTTGCCGAGCCCCGCGAAATACGCGTCGGGCTTGACCGTCCACGTCATGTTGCCGACGGTGATCGTGCCGCCCGCGTGGATCTGCTTGACGAGCAGGCCGGGCGGAATCGTTTCCCAGTAGATGCGGCCGCGATACTCGGGATGGTCTGCCTCGAACTTCGCGACGAGCGGTGCCATCGCGAAGAAGTAATTGCCGCCGACGTACAGCACGAGCTTCGGCGCGGTGAGGTCGCCGTGGAAATCGGCGAGCACGTCGACTTGCGGCACCGTGAATTCGAGGCCGCGATGGATCGCGTCGTTGTTGCGGCCGTCCTGCCACGGCGGAAAGAGGCGTGCATCGGTGTCGGCGGGGGCGGCGAGCGCAAGCGCCGAGGCGCAGCACAGCCACGCGGCCAGCACGGCGCGCGGCGTGCGCGGGCGGCGGCGCGCCGTGGGCGATTGCCGGGGCGGTTTCATCCGGATCGAGGTCATCGCGGTGCTCATTTCGCGTACGTGAAACCGGCCTGCTGCAACTCGGGCAGCGTGCCGACCGCGCCCGGCGTGACGATCGCGGACGGAATCACGTGGTTGGTCAGGTCGGCCGCGAGTGCGTCGAGCGGCAGCTTGTCCGGGTTCGCATTCGCGCCGTCGAGCCGTTCCGCGAGTTCCCAGATCGCGTTGTGGCACGACAGGAACACGACGCCACGCTGCTGCAGCGCGGCGATGCCGTTGTCATGCGACGAGAATGCGCCGTCCGGTAGTTCGTGGCCCTGTGCGCCTTTCGCTTGCGCCGGTTTGGCGTCGAGCAGCGTGTTGGTCGGGAACGCGGCGCCGGCGAATTTCGCGAGGCCGTATTTGTCCCACGCGATCTGATCGAACAGCGCGAGATGCGCGCTGCCGTGAGTGGCCGACACGACGAGGAAATCCGGATGGCCGTACGACCAGATCTGCGCGTTCAGCGAATTGCGCATCAGGTTCAGCCACGGGCCGCCGAGCTCGGTGTTGTCCCACACCTGCTTCGGGCCGCCGCGATAGCCGATGACTTCGGTGAGCGCCGCGTGGTCCCACTGGTCGGGGCGCTCGAGGATCATCGGCACCGTCTTGAAGTCGCGCCGTCGCGGGGTTGCCGCGAGGCGGCGCGTGAGGTCGGCGAGGCGCGCGGCGCCGCCGGGCAGCAGCGTGCCGGTGTCGGGCGCCGCGGCGTGCGCGGGGCGCGTCGCCGCGAGCAGGGCGGTGCCGGCCGCGAGGCCAAGTGTCTTGAGTGCGTCACGGCGCGCATGCCGGTCGGACATCGAGCTCTCCCAGATCGTTTTTGTGGGGGCGAGCTGCATCGCCGTGCCGCAGCGCTGCGTCGCCATCGCGTAGCCAGTCTAGGGGCGCGCGATCGATACCGGAAATCGCGATATCGGATGGGAGCTATTCGGGGGCCCGATGATTGACCGCGAGGCGGGCGCCGCCGCGTTGCGCGGCGACGTGAAGGCGGCGGGCGTTGCGCGACCGACGGCTGCTGCGCCGGCGTCGGCCGCGCGCGGACGTCAGAACGATACCGTCGTCGTCAGCGTGACGAGCCGCGGCTCGCCGACCGCGACGATCAGGTTGTTGTTGCTCGACGGATAGTAGGTCTTGTCGAGCAGGTTCTTCACGTTGAGCTGGAAGCGGGTCGGGAACTTGCCGATCGTCGTTTCGTACGCCGCGAACGCGTCGACGCTCACGTAGCCGGGCAGCGTGAAGCTGTTCGCGGTGTCGCCGGAGCGGGCGCCGACGAGACGCGCGCCGCCGCCGAAGCGCCAGCGCCCGGGCAGGTTCGCGATGGCCGTGTCGTACACCGCGAACAGGCTCCCCGTGTGGCGCGCGACGTTGACGAGCGGCGTGTTGCTGTCGCGATCGTTCGCGTTCGTGTACGCGTAGCTGCCGATCACGCTCAGGTGGCGCGTGATCTGCCCGGCGACGTCGAGCTCGATCCCGCGCGAGCGGGCGGTGCCGATCGTCGACGTGATGTCGTCGACCGTGACCGCGACGTTGCGCTTGTCGATCTGGTACACGGCGAGCGTGCCCGTGATCGCGGGCTTCAGGCTGAACTTCAGCCCGGCCTCGAGCACGCGGCCGTATTCCGGCGCGAGCGGCGCCGCGACGTTCGACGCGACGTTCGGCTTGAACGAGCGGCTCACGTTCGCATAGGCGGTGAGCGCCGGCGTGAGCGCATACGCAAGCCCGAACTGCGGCAGCCAGACGCTGCCGCGCGAGCGGTCGGCGAACACGAACGGCCGGCCCATCCCCGATTCCTGCTGCCAGTTCTCCCAGCGCAGCCCGCCTACCGCGGTGAGGCGGTCGGTGATCTTCACCGAGTCCTGCACGATCGTCGAATACGCATGCACGACCGAGCGCGAATCGCTCTGCTTCGGGTTCGGCACGCCGCCCGGCGCGAGCAGCCCGTACACGGGATCGTAGAGATTGAAGCCCGTCGTGGCCTTGCCGCGGATCGTGTCGCCGCGGAAGCTGCGCTGCCGCTCGTATTCGCCGCCGACGTAGATCGCGTGCTGCATGCCCGCGAGCGTCACGTTGCCGAGCAGGCCGAGCGTCGCGATCTGGTCGGAATCGTTGCGCCCGAGGTTCGCATCCGACGAGCGCGTCAGCGCGCCGGTCCTGCTGTTGAACGCGGTGGCGCGGGTGATGAATTGATCGTAGCGGTCCCGGCCCCAGCCGTAAGTGGCGCGCACGCGCCATGCATCCGAGAAGCGGTGCTCGATGCGGGTACGCAGCGTTTCCTGGATGCCGCTGCTTTGCGACCACGCCTCCTCGTAGCGGCGATAGCGCAGCGCATCGTCCGGCCGGCCGTTCACGAGCACGGTGCCGCGGTCGAACGGCATCGTGTAGTCGACGTACTGATAGCTGACGTCGATCGACGTGTTCGCGTCGTGCCACGACAGCGCGGGCGCGATCAACGCGTTGCGTTCGCGGCCGAAGCTGCGCCAGTAGCGGCTCGTGTCGTATTCGCCGGTCAGCCGGAAGGCGAGCGTGCCGCCCGCGACCTGGCCCGGGCGGCCGAGCGGCCCCGTGAGATCGAACTGCGCGTTGCTGCCGCCGTGGCTCGTGCGCGACGCGGAGATCGAGCCGCCGAACGTGTCTTCCGGCTTGCGCGTGACGAGGTTGATCACGCCGCCCGGGTCCTGCATGCCGTACAGCAGCGAAGCCGGGCCCTTCAGCACTTCGACGCGATCGATCGTCGCGAGATAGCTGTGCAGCACCGGCGTGCGCACGCCGTCGACCAGCACCGAGCCGTCGTTGTTCGAGCCGAAGCCACGCTTGATGAATGCGTCGCGCGTGCCGCCGAGCGTGTTCGTCTGCGTGACGCCGCTGATGTTGCCGAGCACGTCGTCGAGCGAACGCGCCTGCTGGTCCTGCATCACACTGCTGCTGACCACCGCGACCGACTGCGGAATTTCCTTCAGCGCGCGGTCGTCGCCGCCCGCGATGCTCGTCGTGCGCGGCTGATAGCCGACGGTTGGATCGACGGCGGCCGACGCGCTGACGTTGATCGCCGGGAGCGCGTGTTCGGCGGCCGGCGCGGCGTCGGGCGCGGGCGCAACGGGTTCGGCGCCGGCCGCATGCGCGCCGCTCGCGACGCACAGGGTGAGCAGGGCAGGCAGGCGCGTGCGCCACGGACGTGTGGTCCGGGCGCGGCAGGGCGTTCGACGGGATGGCATGAATCGATGCAGGAAGAGGAATGCTAAGGATCGTGTTGCGGGCCGCGGCATTGCGTGGCGACCAGGGTGCGCATGATATATGTAATGAGAATCATTTGCAATTGTAATGGGATGGCCGGCCACGTGCGGCGCTCGGTTGCCGGCCCGTCGGCCGTCTGCTACCGTAGCGGCCAAAATCAGACGCAGTGAAATTCAACGAGAGAGCCGGGGGCCGCACCATGTCATCTTCCTGTCACGTCGCGTTTCGCGCGACGCCACGCACCGCGCGCGAGCGTGCGGGCGATGAAGTGATCGCAGCCGTGTACCGCCATTCGAACGATTAAAGCAACGGAAGCGAATTCAACCGGCGTTGCGCCGGGCTTCGATGACTTCAACCACCACGCTAGACGGGAGACCACCCTTGAAGAAGATTTCCGCGCCGTTCGCGGCGGCCGCGCTCGCGGCCTGCACGCTACTGGCGGCCGTCCACCCGGCCGCTTGCGCGGCCTCGGCCGCCGAACCCGCGATCGACGCGCACTACGGCGCCGTGATCGAGGCGTATACGCAGGACATGGCCGCCGCGAAGACGAAGTACGACGGCAAGCGCCTCGCGTTCGTCGGCGCCGTGATCCGGATGGGCGGCGACCCGGGCGGCACGTACTTCGGCGCGCTGACGGCCGACGGCGAGCAGTTCGACACGCATTTCGACGTGGCCGACCAGGACGCGTTGAAGCCGAAATTTCCCGGCGGCGAGATCAAGCCGTTCGTCACGTCGGCGGCGTTCCGCTTCAGTTGCGTGAACGAAGGCTATATCGATGCGCCGGTGCTGCCGGGGCTGAAGCTGTCGCATTGCCGGCTCGCCGATTGAGTCGAGCGATGGGCGGGGGCCGGCGTGCGAGGGTCGAGCCTGCTCGGGCTGCAGCAGCAACCGCTCGATCACGCGCCGGGCGCGATCTTTTGATTGATGGCCGGGCAGGATGGGCCATCGATCGTTTCCAGTATGGTGATTGGCCGCCGCGTGCCGGGCGGCCCGCCCGCGGATCTACAGATCGAGTACCAGCAGGTCGGTTCGCGATCGCGAGCAGCACGGCATGAACTGGTCGCCGGCTGCTTTTTCGTCGTCGGTCAGATACGCGTCGCGATGATCGGGTTCGCCTTCGAGCACGCGGGTCACGCACGTGCCGCACACGCCTTGCTCGCACGACGTCAGCACGTCGACGCCGTGCGCCGCCAGCGCCGCGATCACCGTGCATTCGGCCGGCACGTCGATCACCTTGCCGCTGCTCGCGATCCGCACCTGGAATGCGCGATCGGCGCCGGACGACACGACCGCGCCGCCGAAGAACTCGTAGTGCAGCCGCGTTTCTCCCCAGCCGCGCTCGCGTGCGGCGTTCAGCACCGCATCCATGAAGCCGCGCGGGCCGCATACGTACAGATGCGTGCCGTCGGGCGCACCCGCCAGCACGGTAGAGAGATCGAAGCGTTGCGCGGGATCGCCGTCGTCGACGTGGAAGCGGACGCGATCGCGAAACCCGGCCGCGTTGATCCGCTCGACGAAGGCCATGCGATCGGCCGAACGCGCGCAGTAGTGCATGTCGAACGGGATGCCGGCCGAGCACAGCCGTTCGGCCATGCTCAGAATTGGCGTGACGCCGATCCCGCCGGCGAGCAACAGATGGTGCGGCGCATCGGACGCGAGCGGGAATTGATTGCGCGGCATGCCGATTCGCACGGTATCGCCTTGCCGGACTTCGTCGTGAATCGCGCGCGACCCGCCGCGGCCGTCGGCCTCGCGCAGCACCGCGATCTGATAGCGATCGCGCTGCTCCGGGTGGTTGCACAGCGAGTACTGGCGCACGAGCCCGCCCGGCAGATGCACGTCGATATGCGCGCCGGCGTCGAAGCGCGGCAATGGCGAGCCGTCATCGCTGACCAGTTCGAAGCCGCAGATGTCGCGCGCTTCGTGCCACTTGCGGGCGACCCGGACCGTCAATGTCGCGTCGCTCATGACGCCTCCCGGGCGTGCGCGACCGGAATCACGGGCCGCTGCGGGCGCGCCGCGTTTTCTTCCGCGAGCAGCCGGTCGATCACCTTGCGCGACAGCACGCCGCCGGCGTCGATGTTGAGCTTGAGGAGCGTGCGTTCGGGCCACTGCTCGAGATTGCGCTGCTGTCGCTCGAGCATCTCGAGATCCTCCGCGAAGATCTTGCCCTGGCCTTCGCGGATCTCGGCGGTCAGCGCGCGATCGTCGGGCCGGAAGTTGCGCGCCATCCCCCAGAAGTACCAGATCGACGTGTCGGTCTCGGGCGTGATGAAGTCGACCACGATCGACGACGCCTTCTTGTCCGCCGGCGCATCGTAGCCGCCGTGGCCGGCATGCGCGACGCCCACTTCGATCATCACGTGGCTCGGCGGCGTGAAGCGGCAGATCTGCCAGCGGTCGACCGGCACGTCGTCGGCGAGCCCGTTGCCGCGCAGCGCCATCCGCCAGAACGGCGGCGGCATCACGTTCTCCATGAAGCGGCTCGTGACGACTTCGTCGCCGTGGCTCGTCGTCTTCGGCGGCGCTTCGTCGATTTCCTTCTGGCCGATGCTCGACGCATGCACATAGGTCTCGTGCGTGAGGTCCATCAGGTTGTCGACCATCAGCCGGTAGTCGCAGCGGATGTAATACAGGCCGCCGCCGTGCGCCCAGGCCGGATCCTCGGCCCAGGCCAGCGCCGGCAGTTTGGCGGGATCGGCTTCGGACGCATCGCCCGGCCAGACCCACACGAAGCCGTACCGCTCGACCGCCGGGAAGCTGCGAATCGACGGAAACCCGCCGACCCGCTGGCCCGGCATGCCGGCCGTCTTGCCGTTGCAGCCCATTTCGAGCCCGTGATAGCCGCACACGAGCACGCCGTCGCGCACGAAGCCGAGCGACAGCGGCGCGCCGCGGTGCGGGCAGAAATCCTCGAGCGCGGCGACCTGGCCATCCGTCGCGCGGTAAAGCACCATCGATTCGTTGCAGATCTTGCGGCCCAGCGGCTTGCCGTCGATCTCGTCAGGCGTGCACGCCACGTACCACGCGTTCTTGAGAAACATGTTCCTTGTCTCCTTCGGGACGGTGCCGCCGGGGATGCGGCCCGATCTTCATTCCGTGTACTGAATGAGATTCAGTGTACTCATTGAGATTGGCGGAAACAAGGCGAGCGGTATACTGGTTTTCCCGCGAATGGCGCGAGGCAGCGCCATGCCGACGGCGCGCGCAACCGGCGCGCACCGCCTATGTGATCGACTCATTCATGGAAAAAACGACTCCCGCCGACCTGCCGGCTTTCCCGATCGACCTGTACGACGAACCCGGGCACCTGATCCGGCGCGCGCACCAGATCGCGGTCGCGATGTTCTACGAGAAGCTGGGCCGGGACGTGACGCCCGTGCAGTACGCGGTGCTGCGGATGCTGTACGAGAATCCGGGGCTCGATCAGGTGACGCTCGCGCAGCGGGTGGCGCTCGACACGTCGACCACGGCCGATCTCGCGGTGCGGCTCGAAGCGAAGGGATTGATCGTGCGCGAAGTGCTGCCGCGGCGTCAGCGGCGCCTGCTGTTGACGCCGGCCGGCGTCGAGCTGCTCACCCACCTGATTCCGTCGGTGACGGAGTTGCGGGCCGGGCTGTTCGACGGGATGGGCGACGACGATTCGCAGGAACTGATGCGCCTGCTACGCAAGTTCGTGCATTTGAACAACGAGCAGAGCCGCGCGCCGCTGCGGGTCAGCGAGGATTCGTAGCGGCTACGCACCGGTGCTCCGCCCGACCGCAGAGAAGCCGCGGCGGGGCAGCGGGCGTGCCGCCCACCGGCGTCACCCGCGTGACGCTTGCCCTTCCAGCCGCCGCACGGCTTCGGCCACTTCGTTCCTGAAGCGCACGAGCGCCGCCTGTTCCGGCGCTGGCGGCTGCACGGCGGCCCACAGCATGTCGATCAGCTGCGTGGCCGTCGTTTCCGTATCGAGCTTGCGGTGCCCGAGGATCGCATCCCACAGCACGTGCTCCATCGGCCCGAACACCATCGAGCGCAACAGGCTCAGCGGCAGATCCGCGCGAACCTGCCCGGCCGCCTGGCCGCGTGCGAGCACGTCCATCAGCGGCGCCGTGTAGCGGCGCTGCAGCGCGGTGAGCTCGTCGCTCAGTGCGTGCTGTTTCGCGCGGCCTTCCGACAGCACCAGCGCGCACAGCCCCGTGCCGTTCACGAGCATCAGCCGCAGGTGGGTGCGCACGATGAACGCGAACTGCTGCTGCACCGATGCCTCCCGTGGCATCCCGTGTTCGAACGCGGCGATGATTTCGTCGTACCAGTCCGCGATCACGCGCGCGCACAGCTCGCGCTTGCCGCGGAAATAGCTGAACACCGTCGCCTCCGACACCCCCACGCGCTGCGCGATCTCGGCGGCCGTCGCATGCTCGTAACCTTTTTCGGCGAACACGTCACGGCCGGCGCGCAGGATGTCCTGCACGCGCTGTTGGGATTTGCGCCCGGCGGGTGCGCGCGGCGCGTCGGCGCGGTCGGCTTTGGCGGTGGCGGTCATGGTGTCGGCGGGAGCGGCTGTCATGCTCGCATCATATCTGAGTATCACTCAAAAAACTATTGACGCCGAGCCCGTCGAAGCGCGAAACTGTGCAAAATTTCCGCTGTATTGGTCAATGAATCGGCGTATTCATTCGATTTGAGCGAAACTCAGAAATCGGTGAGTGCGACACACTTTCTGGAGACGGAGGAGACATGATCAACCTGCCCGGCGTGCAATTCATGCTCGGTGAAGACATCGAGATGCTGCGCGACGCCGTCGCGACGTTTGCGGCGAAGGAAATCACGCCGCGCGCGGCGGAGGTCGACCGCACCGACCAGTTTCCGATGGATCTGTGGAAGAAGTTCGGCGATCTCGGCGTGCTCGGCATGACCGTCTCCGAGGAATACGGCGGCGCGAACATGGGCTACACCGCGCACATGGTCGCGATGGAAGAGATCTCGCGCGCGTCGGCGTCGATCGGCCTGTCGTACGGCGCGCATTCGAACCTGTGCGTGAACCAGATCCATCGCAACGGCACCGAAGCGCAGAAGCAGAAATACCTGCCGAAGCTCGTGTCGGGCGAACACATCGGCGCGCTCGCGATGAGCGAGCCGAACGCCGGCTCCGACGTCGTCAGCATGAAGCTGCGGGCGGACAAGCGCGGCGACCGCTACGTGCTGAACGGCACGAAGATGTGGATCACCAACGGCCCCGATTGCGACACGCTGGTCGTCTACGCGAAGACCGATATCGAAGCCGGCCCGCGCGGCATCACCGCATTCATCGTCGAGAAGGGGATGAAGGGCTTCTCGGTCGCACAGAAGCTCGACAAGCTCGGCATGCGCGGTTCGCACACGGGCGAGCTGGTGTTCCAGGACGTCGAAGTGCCGGAAGAGAACATCCTCGGCCAGCTCAACGGCGGCGTGAAGGTGCTGATGAGCGGCCTCGACTACGAGCGTGCGGTGCTGTCGGGCGGCCCGACGGGCATCATGGCCGCGTGCCTCGACGCCGTGGTGCCGTATATCCACGACCGCAAGCAGTTCGGCCAGGCGATCGGCGAATTCCAGCTGATCCAGGGCAAGGTCGCCGACATGTACACCACGTTCCAGGCGTGCCGCGCATACCTGTATGCAGTGGGCCGCCACCTCGACTCGGCGGGCAGCGACCACATTCGCCAGGTGCGCAAGGACTGCGCGGGCGTGATCCTCTACACGGCCGAGAAGGCGACGTGGATGGCCGGCGAGGCGATCCAGATCCTCGGCGGCAACGGCTACATCAACGAATATCCGGTCGGCCGCCTGTGGCGCGATGCGAAGCTGTACGAGATCGGCGCCGGCACGAGCGAGATCCGCCGGATGCTGATCGGCCGCGAGCTGTTCGCGGAAACGATGTAACGCCCCACGTCACGCGAACGGAGCCTTGTCGATGCCGATCATCGAATCGAAACTGAACCCGCGTTCGGAAGACTTCCGCGCGAATGCCGCCGCGCTCGAGGCGGTCGTCGCCGACCTGCGCGCGAAGATCGAACAGCTCGCGCAGGGCGGCGGCCAGGCCGCGCGCGACAAGCACCTGTCGCGCGGCAAGCTGCTGCCGCGCGACCGCATCGCGCAACTGCTCGATCCGGGTGCGCCGTTCCTCGAGTTCTCGCAGCTCGCCGCGAACGGCATGTACAACGACGACGCGCCGGGCGCGGGCGTGATCACCGGGATCGGCCGCATCGCCGGCCGCGAATGCGTGATCGTGTGCAACGACGCGACGGTCAAGGGCGGCACCTACTACCCGATCACCGTGAAGAAGCACGTGCGCGCGCAGGAGATCGCCGCGGAAAACCGGCTGCCGTGCGTGTACCTCGTCGATTCGGGCGGCGCGAACCTGCCCAACCAGGACGACGTGTTTCCCGATCGCGATCACTTCGGGCGCATCTTCTTCAACCAGGCGACGATGTCGGCCGCGGGGATCGCGCAGATCGCCGTCGTGATGGGCTCGTGCACGGCCGGCGGCGCCTACGTGCCGGCGATGAGCGACGAATCGATCATCGTGAAGGACCAGGGCACGATTTTCCTCGGCGGGCCGCCGCTCGTGAAGGCCGCGACCGGCGAGGAAGTGAGCGCCGAGGATCTCGGCGGCGGCGACGTGCATACGCGCCTGTCGGGCGTGGCCGACCATCTCGCGCAGAACGACGCGCATGCGCTGTCGATCGCGCGCAACATCGTCAGTCACCTCGCGCCGAAGATCGCGCCGCCGGTCGCGCTGCGCGAGCCGAAGCCGCCGCGTTACGACGCGAAGAGCCTGTACGGCGTGATTCCGGTCGATACGCGCAAGCCGTTCGACGTGCGCGAGGTGATCGCGCGCATCGTCGACGATTCGGAGTTCGACGAATTCAAGGCGCGCTACGGCACGACGCTCGTCACCGGTTTCGCGCACATCTGGGGCCATCCGGTCGGGATCGTCGCGAACAACGGCATCCTGTTCTCCGAATCGGCCGTGAAGGGCGCGCATTTCATCGAGCTGTGCTGCCAGCGCAAGATTCCGCTCGTGTTCCTGCAGAACATCACGGGCTTCATGGTCGGGCGCAAGTACGAGAACGAAGGCATCGCGCGGCATGGCGCGAAGATGGTGACCGCCGTGTCGAACGCGAAGGTGCCGAAGTTCACGGTGATCATCGGCGGCTCGTTCGGCGCCGGCAACTACGGGATGTGCGGTCGCGCGTTCGGCCCGCGTTTCCTGTGGATGTGGCCGAACGCGCGCATCTCCGTGATGGGCGGCGAGCAGGCCGCGTCGGTGCTCGCGACCGTGCGCCGCGACGGCATCGAGGCGAAGGGCGGCGCATGGTCGCCGGAAGAAGAGGAAGCGTTCAAGCAGCCGATCCGCGACCAGTACGAACGCCAGGGCCATCCATATTACGCGAGCGCGCGGCTGTGGGACGACGGCGTGATCGACCCCGCGCAGACGCGCGACGTGCTCGGGCTCGGCCTCGCCGCGTCCATGAACGCGCCGATCGACGACACGCGCTTCGGCGTGTTCCGCATGTAACGCCCGGGAGGACTGACCGATGCGATACGAAACGATCAAGGTAAGCGAAGCCGGCCGCGTGGCGACCGTCACGCTCGCGCGTCCCGACGTGCGCAATGCGTTCAACGAGACGACGATCGCCGAGCTGACCACCGCGTTCGAATGGCTCGACGCGCACGAAGGCGTGCGCGCGGTCGTGCTCGCCGCGGAAGGCGCGGCATTCTGCGCGGGCGCGGACCTGAACTGGATGAAGAAGATGGCCGGTTACTCGGACGACGAGAACCGCGCCGATGCGCGCAAGCTCGCGCGGATGCTCGAAGCGATCCATCGCTGCGGCAAGCCGGTGATCGCGCGCGTGCATGGCGATGCGTATGCGGGCGGCGTGGGCCTCGTCGCGGCGGCCGACATCGCGATCGCCGCCGACGGCGTGAAGTTCTGCCTGTCGGAAGCGCGGCTCGGGCTGATTCCCGCGACGATCGCGCCGTACGTCGTGCGTGCGATGGGCGAGCGCGCGGCGCGTCGCTACTTCACGACGGCCGAAGTGTTCGACAGCGCGCGTGCGGCGTCGCTCGGCTTCATTCACGACGCGGTGCCGGCCGACGCGCTCGACGAAACGGTCGCGAAGCTGGCGGCGACGCTGGTCGCGAACGGCCCCGACGCGGTGAAGGCGTGCAAGCGGCTCGTCGCCGACGTGGCCGGCCGCGCGCTCGATGCGACGCTGATCGAGCAGACCGCCGACTGGATCGCGAAGACCCGCGCCGGCGCGGAAGCGCGCGAAGGGATCGCGTCCTTCCTCGAAAAGCGTACGCCGTCGTGGCGTGAATGATCGCGTGACCTCAACCTTCCGGACGACATCGAAGCCATGTTCGACAAGATTCTGATCGCCAACCGCGGCGAAATCGCGTGCCGCGTCGCCGCGACGTGCAAACGTCTCGGGATCGCGAGCGTCGCCGTCTATTCCGACGCGGATGCGAACGCGAAACACGTGGCCGCATGCGACGAGGCCGTGCACATCGGCGGTTCGGCCGCGGCAGACAGCTACCTGCGCATCGAGCGCATCATCGACGCCGCGCGTGCGACCGGCGCGCAGGCGATTCACCCCGGCTACGGCTTTCTGTCGGAGAACGAGGATTTCGCGCACGCATGCGAAGCGGCCGGCATCGTGTTCATCGGGCCGCCGGTCGACGCGATCGCGGCGATGGGCTCGAAGGCCGCCGCGAAGGCGCTGATGCACGCGGCCGCCGTGCCGCTCGTGCCCGGCTATCACGGCGACGACCAGGATGCGGCCAACCTGCATCGCGAAGCCGACGAGATCGGCTACCCGGTGCTGCTGAAGGCGAGCGCGGGCGGTGGCGGCAAGGGGATGCGCGTGGTCGAGCGCTCCGAGGACTTTCCCGCGGCGCTCGCATCGTGCCAGCGCGAAGCGGCAAGCAGCTTCGGCAACGATCGTGTGCTGATCGAGAAATACCTGACGCGCCCGCGCCACGTTGAAGTGCAGGTGTTCGGCGACACGCTCGGCAATACCGTGTACCTGTTCGATCGCGACTGCTCTGTGCAGCGCCGTCACCAGAAGGTGCTCGAGGAAGCGCCGGCGCCCGGTCTGCACGACGACGTGCGCCAGGCGATGGGCGAAGCGGCCGTCGCGGCCGCGCGCGCGGTCGGCTATGTCGGCGCGGGCACCGTCGAATTCATCATGACGGGCGATGCGTTCTACTTCATGGAAATGAACACGCGCCTGCAGGTCGAGCATCCGGTGACCGAGATGGTCACGGGGTTCGATCTCGTCGAATGGCAACTGCGCGTCGCGTCCGGCGAGCCGCTGCCGCTGAAGCAGGAGGAACTGCGCGTGCGGGGCCATGCGCTCGAGGCGCGCCTTTACGCGGAGAATCCGGCGCGCGGCTTCCTGCCGTCGACGGGTACGCTGAAGCATCTGCGGCTGCCGGCCGGCGTCGAGTTCGACATCGGCGCGGCGGTGCGCGTCGACAGCGGCGTGCGCGAAGGCGATGCGATCACGCCGTTCTACGATCCGATGATCGCGAAGCTGATCGTCCACGGCGCGGACCGCGCGGAAGCGCTGGGGTTGATGCTGCGTGCGCTGCGCGCGTGCGAAGTGGTCGGCCTGCATACGAACGCGGCATTCCTGCAGCGGATCGTCGCGTGCGAGCCGTTCGCGACGGCCGATCTCGACACCGGCCTGATCGAGCGCAACCACGATGCGCTGTTCGCGCCGCGACAGCCGCCGCGCGCGACGCTCGCGCTCGCTTGCGCGGCGCTGCTGGCACGCGAACGCGCTGCGGCGCCGGCCGCATCGCCGTGGGCCGCGCTACCGGACTGGCGGCTGAACGGCGGCTATCGCCGCACGCTCGAGTGGCATGCGATCGATCGCGAAGCGGACGTGACGGTCACGTACGAGGACGACGGCGCCGGCGCGCGCATCGCGATCGGCGACGCGGCCGCGCAACCGTTCGCGTGGACGCGCGGCGCCACGCCGCTCGATTTCGACGTGACGCTTGGCGACGTGCGCAGCAGCGGCCGCGTGTATGCGGACGGCGACACGTTCCATGTGTTCACGCAGGGCGCGGCCGAAACGTTCGAATGGCGCAACCTGCTCGCGCATGCGGGCGACGCGGAGCAGGGCGGCGGCCGCCTGACCGCGCCGATGCCCGGCAAGGTGATCGCGGTGCTGGTCGAGCCGGGCCAGAAGGTCGAAGCGGGCACGCCGCTGATCGTGATGGAAGCGATGAAGATGGAGCACACGATCGGCGCGCCGAGCGCGGGCGTCGTCGCGGAAGTGTTGTACGGCGTCGGCGACCAGGTCGCGGACGGCGCGCAGTTGCTGATGATGGCGGAAGGCTGATCGGCAGCGTTGCTGCCATACGCGGGCCGGTTGCAGCGGCGGCCGGCCCGCAAGAAAGCGCGTCGCGATTCGCCGTGTGTTCGTCGTCGCGGCAGCACGGCTGCGGTATCGAGCACACGCGAAGCAGTACGCGTGGCCAACGAAAATCTTTCGAACGACTTACGGTCTTCGTCGTTCCTGCCATCTCTCTTCGTGCCGCGCGCGGCACGCCCCTCGATCTTCCCGCCACTCGACACCGTCGTGTAACAAGTCGAACATAGCATCTCGGCGTCGATATGACCGGCGCGGGGTTCGCGTCCGCGTCACGTCATCATCCTCACGGAGAACCGTTATGCGAACGTCGGCCCTACGGCCTTTCGCAGTCGTCGGCCTGATCGCGCTGACCGCGCTGCTCGGCGCCTGCAACGACGACCTGACCGCACCCGCCGCGCCCGTCGCGCAGCAGAAGGCCGCGTGCGGCGGCGCCGTGGTCGCCACCGCGCAGATGCGCTGCCCGCCGGGCTTCACCGCGCCTGCTTCGTCGCCCGCTTCCTGATACCGGCCGTTTCCACCAGAAAACCCATCAAGAGCAACCAGCATGGCCACTCATTCGCGACGCGATTTTCTGAAGTTCTCGGCCGGCCTCGCCGGCGCGACCGCCGCCACCGCACTGCTGCCGGAATCGATCCGCAAGGCGCTGGCGATCGAGCCGAACACCGTGACGGGCACGATCCAGGACGTGCAGCACATCGTTGTGTTCATGCAGGAGAACCGCTCGTTCGACCACTACCTCGGCCACCTGAGCGGCGTGCGCGGCTACAACGACCGCTTCCCGGTCACGCTGCCGAACGGCAAGCCGGTGTGGTTCCAGCCGCGCCAGGAAGACAAGTCGAGCGTGATCGCACCGTTTCGCTACGACACGACCAACCCGGGCGTCAACGCGCAATGCATCGGCGGCCTGCCGCACACGTGGGCGACGACGCACGGCGCGATCGACAACGGTCGCGCGGATCAGTGGGCCGTGCAGAAGTCGAACATGACGATGGGCTATCACGTTCGCGACGACATCCCGTTCCATTACGCGCTCGCGGATGCGTTCACGGTGTGCGACAACTACTTCTGCTCGATTCCGGGCAACACGCACCCGAACCGCATGTACCTGATGACGGGCATGGTCGATCCGCTCGGCACCGGCGGCGGCCCGCTGCTCGACAACACCGACTACATCGACAACCAGTTCGACAAGATCCAGTTGCCGCCCTTCAGCTGGACGACCTACCCGGAACGCCTCGAAAAAGCCGGCATCTCGTGGCAGATCTATCAGCAGGGCACCGGGTTCGACAACTTCACCGGCAACTACGGCACGAACATGCTGGCGTGCTTCAACAACTTCGTGAATGCGCCGGCCGGTTCGTCGCTGCAGACGCGCGGGATGAGCACGCGTCCGATCACGCAACTGAAGGCCGACGTGCAGGCGAATGCGCTGCCGCAGGTGTCGTGGCTGCTGCCGCCCGCCGCGTATTCGGAGCATCCGAAGTTCACGCCGCTGTATGGCGCGTACTACCTGTCGACGATCCTCGATGCGCTGACGTCCAACCCGGACGTGTGGAGCAAGACCGTCCTGCTGATCATGTACGACGAAAACGACGGCTTCTTCGACCACGTCGTGCCGCCGTCGGCGCCGACGCTGCCGGGCTCGGGCATGAGCACCGTGGACGTGTCGCTCGAGCGGCACAACGTCGTGACCGCCACGCAAGCCGGCACCTATTCGGCAGACAATCTGCCGTACGGGCTCGGTCCGCGCGTGCCGATGTTCGTCGTGTCGCCGTGGTCGAAGGGCGGCTTCGTCTGCTCGCAGGTGTTCGATCACACGTCGGTGCTGCAATTCATCGAGAAGCGCTTCGGCGTGGTGGAGACCAACATCTCGCCGTGGCGCCGCGCGATCTGCGGCGACCTGACGTCGGCGCTCGACTTCTCGAAATCGGATGCGACGCTGCCGACCCTGCCGAACACGCAGGCATATGTCGCGCAGGCCGACCTGCAATGCTCGCGTGCGTCGTCGCAGACCGCGCCGGCCAGCACCGCGCAGCAGGTCGTGACCGCGCAGGAACCGGGCACGCGGCCGGCGCGCGCGCTGCCGTACGAGTTGCATGTCACCGGCCAACTCCAGGCACAAGGGTATGCGCTGACGTTCGCGAATACCGGCACGCAGGGCGCGCACTTCTGGGTCTATACGGGCGACCCCACCGCGATGCCGCGCCGCTATACGGTCGAAGCGGGCAAGCACCTGACCGATACGTGGGCGCTCGATGCGAACGGCAACTACCTGGTGAGCGTGTGGGGGCCAAACGGCTATTTCCGGCGCTTCGCGGGTTCGGCGGCGGCGGATGCCGCGGCCAAGCCTGAAATCACACCGTGCTACGACACCGCGAACGGCGACGTGTACGTGACGATCGCCAATGCGGGCACGAGCCCGCTCACGGTCACGGCGACCGATGTCGCGTATGGCGGCGCGGCGCGCACGCTGACGGTTCCGGCCGGGCAGCGTATCGAAGCGCACTGGGACCTGTCGTGCAGCAGCCACTGGTACGACCTGCAGTTCGCGGTGGCCGGCAATGCCGGCTGGACGCGCCGCATCGCGGGGCACGTCGAGACCGGCAAGGCCAGCATCACCGACCCGGCGGCCGTCGCGCCGACGATCACGGCGATCTGACGACGGTAACCGATGCGACGACGGGCCGGCCGGTTGTAACCGGCCGGCCCGTCGCGTTTGCCAATCGATGATGTCGCGGCGGAAGCGTCAGGGCAGCAGCCCGTCGTCGTGCGCCATCATCAGCGCCCGCATCGCGGACCACATGCCGTAGTAATGCACGACGTAGCTGTCCGCACGGCGAAACAGCCAGGGTGTGTTGAGGCTCACGAGATCGGCCACGCCTTCGCCGTGCAACTGCCCGTCGCGCTCCATCGCGCGAATGAAATGCAGCTGGTCGCCGTCGCTCGCATAGACGCTCGAGCGGTCGTGCAGCGCGGCGATCGCCGTCATCAGGTCGCGCAGCATCGCGTCGTTGCGTTCGGTACGGCGAAACGCCATCACGCCCGAATTGAACGCCCACTGGCCGATATCCTGCGCGAGCAGCCAGTCGCGCCCTTCGAGCAGCGGTTCCAGCGGTTGCTGCTGGTTCGCGATCAGCACGTCGGCATCGAGCCACACGACCCATTCATGGTGCTGCAGGTACGCGTGCAGCAACCACGGCTTGAACCAGTTGCCGGTCGCGTTCAGCCCGATCTCGGCGGGAATGTCGCGATGCACGTAGAGCGTGTAGCCGTGCGCATCGCAGTAGCGCCGGAAATTCCGTTCGGCGACGCGTGCATAGCTGCCGATGTTCGGCGTGTACAGCATCATCAACGCGATCGGGCGGCCGGGGTGGTACGTGGTGCGCTCGGCGCGTTCGTCCGGCGTGACCGCCGCATCGTGATCGAACGAGAACATCGGCCGGCCGGCGGCGCGGCAGCGATTGACGTAGGCGACGAGCGTGTCGCGAAAGCGCGGCGTCGCGCCTTTGCGTTCGGGATCGCGCGGCGTGTCGTCGATGCTGATCGCGAACGTCGGTTCGCGGCTCCACATCGGATCGAGGTCGGGGCCGGACGGCATGACCGCGTACAGCCCGTCGATCGGCGTCATGTAGCCGTGCGTATCGAGATCCGCGAACAGCGCGGCTTCCGACGTCAGCCTCGGCTCGCTGCCGAGCTTGCAGCGCTGCACGAGCCGCATCACGATCGCCCGCACGTCCGGCGTGTTGCGCCAGATCTGCACGTCGACTTGCGGCAGCGGCGACGCGAACGCGTCGACGAACAGCGTATCGCGCCCCGCCATCAGACGATCGAGCGCGACGGGTTGGATGATCGCCGCGTCTTCGCTGAGCAGCAGCACGAGTTCGCCGGGTTGCGCGCCGCGCAGCACGTGAAGCAGCGATTCGTAGCGATGCAGCGGTCGCAACGGCAGCGCCTGCGGCATGCCGCAGGCGTCGACGATCTCGTGGCGATAGCCGTGCACCTGCGCGTACCAGCGGTGATTCTCGAGACTCGCGGGCGCGGGCTGGCTGAAATGACTGACGACGATCATCGTGCGCTCCGGACGCCGGGACGCATGCACACGATCCGCGCGGTGCGCTTCAGCGCGGCACCCGATCCGGATACGGGTTGCGGCGAGCGCCGCCCCGGTTCGTCGTGGATGGTCTGGAAGACTGGCGCGGCATCGTATTCCATTCGGTGTGCCCTGTTCTGATCGTGGTGCGGCGAGGTCGTGCGGCGCCCGCTCGAATGTCCCGGGCAAACCGGCCGCCGGGCGGCACGAGTATCGCATAACGGTCGAACGGATTGGCACGGCGGGAGCGGGCGCTGACCATCCCTGACAGTGTGCGGCCGGCGCTCCGCTAGAATGCCGGGTTGCCGCCGCTTGACGCGGGCGGCGCTTCGCGCGCTACACTGCGCCATTCCCCGTTCAACCTTCCATCCCGCCGACGATGACGTCTCCTGTCCTGACCGGCCTGCGCATCGGTATCACGATCGGATTGCGTGCCCCCGACGAAAGCCTGTGGATCAACGGCATCAAGCAGAACGCGCTGTTCCTCGCGAAACTGCTGATGGCGTCGCCGCACGGCTACCGCGTGACGCTGGTCAACACGACCGACGTGCCGCTCACCGATGCGCTGCCATGGGACCGCAGCGCGTACGACACGCGCGCGTTCGCCGACATGAAGGACGCGCTCGACGTGGTGATCGAGCTGGGCGGGCAGATCGACGGCGAGCAGACGGCCTACCTGAAGGCCCGCGGCGTGAAGCTGGTCAGCTATTGCTGCGGCGTCGAGTACATCAACGCGATGGAGTCGATGCTGTTCGGCCGCCGGCTGTGGGATTCGCTGTTCATCAACCGCGGCTACGACGAGGTGTGGGCGATTCCGCAGATCGCACCGTCGTCGCTGCCGTTCCTGCAGTCGCTGCGGCGCTGCCCGGGGCGCGTGGTGCCGTTCGTGTGGGATCCGATGTTCCTGACCGAACGCGCGCGGTCGCTGCCCGAGCACGGCGAATACCGGCCGCGCAGCGAGCCGGGCAAGCGGCTCACGGTGATGGAGCCGAACCACAACGTCGTGAAGTTCTGCGTGTATCCGATGCTGATCATCGACGAAGCGTATCGCCGCGACCCCGACACGATCTGCTTCACGCACGTGACGAACGCCGATCGCCTCGCGCACGACAGCCCCGAGTTCGTGATGCTGATGAACTACCTGGACATCGTGCGCGCGGGCAAGGCGAGCTTCGTCGGGCGTTTCGATACGCCGCTGTTCCTGGCCGACCTGACCGATATCGTCGTGTCGCACCAATGGTCGAACCCGCTGAACTATTTCTATTTCGACGTGTGCTGGCAGGGCTATCCGCTCGTGCACAACGCGAGCCTCGCGCCCGATCTCGGCTACTACTATCCGGACAACGACGTGCAGCAGGGCGCCGACGCGCTGCTGCGCGCGCTGCATACGCACGACGACGACTGGCAAGCGTATACGCGGCGTCAGCGCGAGATCCTCGGCCGTTACACGTCGGCGAATCCGGCGCTCGTCGCCGAGTACGACGCGCTGCTCGCGAACCTGATCGGCGCGCCGGCTGCCTGACGCCGATTTTCCGCGGCGCACGTTCGAGGCGCCGCCTTCCGTCGGGTTTGTCCCGCCCTCATGTCTGACGAAATCCTGCCGTTAAAAAAGAAACCGCCGAACCCGATGAGTTCGACGGTTTTCGAAGGCACGAAATTGACGGCTCCGAGGGAAGTCCGTCAAAAAAGAGTTTATAGGTTAACAAGTCTTCAAGATTGTTAAAGATGTTTCAATTGATAATCTTCATATAATTGAAGTTGGTATTATTGATTGACCGGCACTTGATTCCGTTTCGAAACTTAATAATATCGTTTGAAACATGAAAATTGAATGCTGCGATGATCGAATGGCCCGCCGCAGCGGGTTTTCTGCGGGGCGCGGCATGGGCGGACGCCGGTGTTTCGACTCGGCATATCAAGCACGGTCGGCACCTCGAGGCACGGTATTTATCTGATCAATTGGCGGCACCCCGATTCGCGCGACGAGCAAATTCGGGTAAAGCCGATTCGGATAAAACTGTTTAGGCAAAAAAAGATAAACGATCCTGATTTTGGGATTTTGTAATTCGCGTTGTGTAACCTGTCGCACTGTCGGCATCGCGCACGCGTGGTGTATTTCAAGTAATCGAATATCGTAAAAATATCGAATTTGACGGCGCGCCGAAGCGAACAGTACGCTCCCCGGAAAAAATCGACATGACAGGATGGGCCGGGTAGGCGGCGGAGTGCGTCGAGGTTGGCTCGTTCCGCGTATGTGTTGAGGTCGAGCCGTGATCGGCGGCTCGCCATTTGCCGGAGCGCCGGATGAATGCGGTCGAAGCTCGCCAGGAGGCGAATCGGAAAGCGAATCGCGATGAAATCGATCTCGTGTTCGGCGCGCCCGACGATCATCCCGACCTTGCGTCGGTACGCAGTTTCGTCGAAAGCCGGCTCGGCTTCGCGCACGAACCCGTGTGCCGCGCCGACCTGTCGGGCGGCGTGCTGTACCGGGAATGCCTGGCGCGGCTGCGGTGGGGCGAGCGCGATGCGTTGCCGCCGCTCGCCTTCCTGCCGCGGCTCGAAGCGCTCGGGCTGATGCGCTGGTTCGACCGGTTGGTGGTCGGCCGCACGATCGACGCGCTGCGCGCGGATCCGGGCGCCGTGTACGGTTGCAACGTCGCGGCGGCGAGCGCGGTGGTCGACGACGCGTGGCTGGCGATTTTCAGGCGGCTCGAGCGCGAGCCGTCGGTGGCGGCGCGGCTGGTGATCGAGATCACGGAGACGGGGCCGCTGAACCCCGTCGCCGGCCGGTCGTTCGTCAACCGCTTCCGGCAGGCTGGCTGCCGGATCGCGATCGACGATTTCGGCGTCGGGTTCAGCGCGTTGAACAACCTGGTGGTCGGCAATCCCGACATCGTGAAACTGGACCGGTCGGTCCTGTCGTTGATCAAGCGCAACGCGATCGGGCGCTACCAGTTCCGCCGGCTGATCGCGTTCGCGCATGAAGGGGCGCGGCACGTCGTCGTCGAAGGCGTGGAAAGCGAAATCGACCGGCAGATCATCGTGGATGCCGGCGTCGCGTGGGCGCAGGGCATCCGCTTTTCATGGCGGTCGCCGGCCGCCGCGTGATCGCGGCAACGGGCAGGGCGGCGCGCGCGGGATGCGTGTCGGGGGTGGGGACGAATCGCAAAGGGGCGTGGGCATGGCGGGAACGAAAGCCGGAGGCGGAACGGGCACGCAGGCGACCGACGTGCGCGACCTGGTCGCGCTCGCCGAACTGGCGGACATGCTGTGGCAACTGGGCGCCGAATCGACCGATGCGCCGATCGACGTCGCACCCTATCTCGACGGCCTGACGATCGTCGCGCGCCGCATTCAGCGGATGAGCCTGCTCGACGCGGGCGGCCGCGAGCTGGCGGCCCGGCACTACTACGCGGGCGTCATCGCCGGCGCGTGCGGCGACGAGTCGGCGATCGCGCGCGGTGTATCCGACAGCCTCGTCCGGCAATCGGGCGGTGCAGGCCGGCCGGCAGCCCGTTGTTTCGCGCTGCTCGCGCGCATGGGGCGGCGGCATGGCCGCGCATTCGCCGCGCAAAGCGGCGACCGGGTGCTGGTGTAACGCAACCGGCGCGCGAGCGAGCCCGGTGCTGCGGCCCGCTCGCGCGGCCCGTCGAATCTCAATCCTTCCCGAAACCGCCAAGCACCAGCGCCATCGCGCGGTCGATCGCATCGTCCCATCGACCGACGTGCGCGGCGCGCACGATCCGGATGCCGGGGTAGAGCGCGGTGCGCGAGCCGGTTTCCCAGCGTGCGTCCGCTTTCGGGCTGAGCAGCAGCACGGCCGGCACGCCGAGTGCGCCGGCGAGATGGATGTGCGCGGTGCAGGTCGTCACCACGGCGTCCATCGCGAGCATCAGCGCGGCCAGATCGCTGAAGTCGCCGATGGCCTGATGCGGGAAGGTGACCGGCAGGTCCGATTGCTCGGATTGCGCGGACAGGTCGCGATTGAGACAGTACGCGGCGTAGCCGCGCATCCGCGCGAACGGCGCGAAATCGCGCAGGCTGGCCGCGCGATGGAAGCGCGCATCGCTTTCGTCGCGACCGCGCCAGTTCAGCCCGATGCGGCGCGTGCCGGGCGCATGGCCGTCGTGCGACACACGCTCGCGCCACGTGGCCGCATGCGCGGGCGGGCACGTCAGGTAGGGCGCCGGCACGCCTTCCGGCGCCGGCGCGTAACCGAACTGCGCGGCGAGCACCAGGAACGAACACCAGTAGTCGTGGGCGAGATGCGACGTGTCGACCCACGCGCCGTGCGCGCCGACGAATTCGATGCGCGGGAACGTCTGGCGCAGCAGGCCCGTCAGCGCGTCGGGGACGACCACGGTCACGCCGGCGCAGCCGAACGCGTCGAGCGCATGCAGATAGCGCGCGTACTGAAGCTGATCGCCGACACCGCCGTAGCTGAGGACGAGCAGCCGCTTGCCGTGCAGCGGCTGGCCCTGGTAAAGCCGCTCCGTCGCCAATCCGAATTGCGCGGCCGTCAATACGTTTTCGCTGTCGATGGTGGCGCGTGCGGCCTCGTCGCGTCGGCCGGCACGCAGCAGCAGCGCCGAGCGCGCCAGCTGGATGCGCCCGCGCGCCGCGTCGGGCAGCGCGGCCGGATCGCCGAACGGGTCGAGCGCCGCAAGCCCGGCTTCGGGCATGCCGGCAAAGCCATAGCATGACGCGAGCTGCAGCGCGATCGCCTCGTCGTCGAGCCCGCGGCCGCGTGCGCGCCGCCAGCGGTCGATCGCATGCCCCCACTCACCGCGCGATTCATGCTCGAGCGCGCGGTTCCAGTCCGTTTCGGGCGCGTCGGCATCGGCGACCGCAGCCGTTGCTGGCGCCGCGCCGTGTTCGGCCGTCGCGCCGACGGCGAGCGGTTCGCCCGTGATGAACAGGCGCTGCCGGTCCCAGCGCGGGTTCGGCACGCACAGCAGGTTCAGCCCGTCGATCCGGTAGAACGTGTAGTCGAGACCGGCGAACGTGTCGATGATCGGCGCCTCGCCGACTTTCCAGTATTCGATCCAGCACCACGGCAGATGCGCCTCGATCAACTGCCGTGCGCCGCGCAGCGCATCGATCTCCATTCCTTCGATGTCGAGTTTCAGGAAATCCAGCCGCGGCAGGCCGAGCGAATCGAGCCGGACGACCGGCGTCGGCGTGCCGCCCGACGCTTGCGCGTCGACGAGCGAGACCTGTCCGAAGTCGGCATCCTGCCCGTAGTCGACGTCGGGCACTTTCATCGTGCCGTTGGCGGCGGCCAGCCCCATGTTCAGCAGATGGAGATTGTCGAGCTGGTTGAGCGCGACGGTGCCGCCGAGTGCGTGAAACAGCGTGCGCTGCGGCTCGAACGCATAGACGCGGCCGCCGCGCTCGCGCAGCCGGTGCGCGACGGGCACGCAGACGAGCCCCGCGTTCGCGCCGCCGTCCACGGCGATGGCGCCGTCGGGCAACTGGTCGATCACGTGCAGGATCGTGTCGAGTTCGCCTTGGATATGCGGCCGGCCGGTCTTGATCAGCGCCTCGGCCTGCAATGCGCAGTGCCGGTTGATGACGAACGGGCCGTGGATCGAATCGATCACGACGAAATTGCGGACGGTCTGATTCATGGGCAGGGGCGCGGGCGAAGGAAATCAGCCGAGCGGGCGGCCGGCGAACAGATGCTGGATCTGCGTGGAATAGGCGCGGACGTTGTGCTCGGCGAGCGTGTCGACCCGATGCAGGCAGAGCCGGGCGGCCGCCGCGTAATCGTCGAGCCGTGCATCGTGCGTCTGCGCGGCGGTCGCGATCGCACGCGCCGCATCGAAGATCTCGAAGTCCGGATAGTAGTAGCCGACGTCGCGCAGGAACGGCGAGTTGTGCACGAGCGGGTAGTTGCCGTACAGCGCGTCGTACAGCAGATAGTTCAGGCCGTTTTCCCAGTGGTGCGACACGACGATGTCGGTGTGATGCGCGGCCCACGCGACGAACGGCGCGCGCACGTCGGCGGTGGCCTTGCCGTCGCGCACCATTTCGAGCCCGAGCGCGAGATGCTTGAAGGCGACGTTTTCCTTCTTGTCGAACGTGTTGGTCATGTACACGTGCTCGATGAGCTCCGGATGCTCGACGTAGCACGCGTTCGCGGCGAGCATCGGCACGATCGCGCTCTTCACGACGTTCAGGTTCGGCTCGAAGAACGCGATGCGCTTGGCCGGGCCGTGGTTGCGATAGCCGAAGCGCGCCTTCAGTTCGGGATCGGCGTCGAGGCTGCGCTCGATGAAATACGGCGACCAGATATGCGGCAGCTCGATTACCGGCGCACGGTACACGGCCTGGAAATACGCGGCGCACGTGTGCATGTGCTGCGGATTGGTCCAGATCTCGTCGAACTGCACGCGGTGCGGGTTCGGCCGCCAGTCGTTCTTCTCGAAGTTGATCGTCTCGACCGCGATCACGTAGTCGTTGCCGAAGCGATACGACACGCACTTGCCGCCGCGCTGGCGCACGACGTCCGTGTGCGACGGGTCGACGAACGCGTTCATCTCGATCAGCAGGTCGGTCTGGTGAACGACGGCCGACAGCGGCCGCAGCGCGTCGCCGAACGCGTCCATCATCAGCGCCTGCGGATACTCGGTGATGCCGTTGTCGTGCGCGAGCCAGACCTCGCCGATCAACGGCGACTGCTTCAGCAGCATGTACAGGTACACGCAGTGCTGGTTCGCACCGTTGTACCAGATCGACTGTGTCGCGTCGCGCTGCACGTTCATCGTTATCGCGACATTGAGTTTCATCGGATCGGCTCCGTGGGGCGGGCAGTGCGCGGCTTACTGCGCGGCGTTTTGCGTCTGACGCGGCACGTAGCCCGTCAGGTGCCAGCGGCCGTCGGTTTCGAGGCGAAAGCTCAGCTTTTCGAACATCGTGGCGCCGCTCGCCACCGTCGTCGCGTAATCGACGTTCGCATAGAGCCCGTCGGGCATCCCGGCCGTTCGCTCGTAGCGGATGCGCGTGACCTGCGCCCAGCCGCGATGGCTGACCGTGCCGACCGACTGGCGGGCCTGCTGCATCTGCGCCGCGAACTGGTCCTGCTTGAAGCGCGCCTTGACGAACGGTGCAGCGTCGGTCCATACCGCGCCGTACTGGCCGGCGTCGAGCTGCTTGAACACCGCATCGGAGTCGCGCAGCAGCGTGTCGGCCGATTCGCCGGCGGCTTGCGCATGCGCGCCGATCGCGATCGATGCGGCGGCGCAGCCAAGCAGCCATTTTGCGCGGGTGAGGGTCGGGCGTGCGTTCATGGGCGGGGTCCGGAAAGGGCGGCGCGTCACGCGTCGCGATAGAGGGTGGCGATCGCGTCCGTATAGGCCGCGACGTTCTCGGGGTTGTAGATGCTGACCGAGTCGAGCACGTGCTTCGACTGCTCGCGATACGCGTCGAGATTCGCGTCGTGCTCGGCGAACGCCTGCAGCAGCGCGCGGCCGCCCGCCTGGCAGTCGAAGTCCGGATAGAAATACCCGGCCTTGCCGAGGAACGGCGAGTTGTGGATCAGCGGATAGTCGCCGTACAGCAGCTCGTAGTACAGGTAGTTCTGCGCGTTCTCCCACGTGTGCGACACCACCGCATCGCCGTACGCGGCCATGAACTCGTACACCGCATAGCGGCTTTCGAACGTCGTGATGCCGTGGTTCACGATGTCGAGGCTCTTCGCGAAGTGCACGAACGTCGGATGTTCCTTCAGGTGAATCGTGTTGCACACGCGCACGAACTCGAGGAACTCGGGCTTCGCGCGATACGCTTCCTCGGTCACGAGCATCGGAATGATGCTCGTCTTCACCATGCAGATGTTCGGCTCGAACATCGTCACGCGCCAGCGCGGCTTGCCGGGCTGATAGCCGAACGACAAACCGGCGCCGAGCGTCGCGCGCGCCTTGTCGAACAGCATCGGATGCCAGATGTGCGGGACGATCGTGACCGGCGCGCGCAGGCCCGTCTGGTAGTAGTGCAGGCACGAGCGCTCGAACTCGGGGATCGTCCACACCGCGTCGTACGGCGCGCCCGAGAACAGGAAGCCCGACGGCTTGTCGAACATCGCGCGTTCGATGTCGATCACGTAGTCGTTGCCGACCCGCATCGTGACGACCTTGCCGCCGCGCTCGCGGAACGCGCGCAGGTAGTCCGCGCCGAACTGTGCGCTCATCTCGATCAGCACGTCGCAGCGCTCGAGCGCTTCGTCCATCGACAGCAGCGGCACGTTCCACTCGCCGAGCATCATCTGCGGATCGGCGACTTGTTCGCCGCCGTTCACCATCACGGCATCCGCGACGAGCGGTGACTGGCGCAGCAGCAGGATCAGCAGCAGGCAGTTCTGGAAAATGCCGTTTTCCCACAGCGACTGGCCGGCGCCGCGCACGAACAGCGACACGCCGACGACGAGACGCTTGCCCTCGCCGGGCGCTTGACGGGCATTGGAGTCCGACATGCGTATGCTCCGGTTCAGGCGACCAGACGCGAGACGAACGCGTCGAGGTTCGCGGGGTTGTCGATCGAGACCGACTGCAGCAGCCGGCCGGCCTTCGCGCGGTAGTCGTCGAGGCGTTCGTCGTGATGCAGCCACGCTTCGAGCAGCGCGCGGCCGCCCGCGGCCGAGTCGAAGTCCGGGTAGTAGTAGCCGGCGTCGCCGATCAGCGTCGAGTTGTGGATCAGCGGATAACCGCCGTACAGCACGTCGTAATACAGGTAGTTCTGCCCGTTTTCCCAGTGATGCGACACGACCGCATCCGCATGGCGCGCCATGAAGCCCGGCAGGTCGAGGCGCGGTTCGAAGGTCGCCTTGTGCTGGCGCACGAGATCGAGGCTGTTCGCGAAGTGCACGAAGGTCGGATGTTCCTTCATGTGCATCGCGTTGACGACGAACATGTGCTGCACCGCGTCCGGCCGCGCGCGGTAGAACGCGTCGCACGCCAGCATCGGGTAGTGGCAGGACTTCGCGACCGAGATGTTCGGTTCGAGCATCGCGAGGCGCCACGGGCGGGCGCCGGGCTGATAGCCGAACGTCGCCCCTTCGCCGGCGATCACGGCGACGCGGCGCTCAAGGAAGTACGGCGACCAGATGTGCGGCATCAGATGGACGGGCGCGCGCAGGATCGTCTGCAGCATCGGCGCGGCGGTCTTGTCGTATTGCGGCAGCAGCCACACTTCGTCGAACGGTGCGCCGTTGAACACGTGCCCCGACGGTTTCCCGAAGATCGGCGTTTCGCACAGGCCCGCATACACGTGCCCGCAGAAGAACGCGGCGATCTTCTTGCCGAGCGCCTTCATGTGCCGCAGCCACTCGACCGGCAACTGCGCGCCCATTTCGATCACGACGTCGAGTTCGTGCGTGACGTCGGCGGGTTTCACCAGCGGGATGTCGAGGCCGTCGAGTTCGAGGCCGGCCGGCAGCGCGTTGGCGTCGCCGCCGTTCAGGAAATAGACGGGGCCGACGCGATCCGAGCGCTTGAGCATCATCGCGAGGAACGCGATGTTCTGGTGAATGCCGTTTTCCCAGATCGCCTGGCCGTCGCGCGCAAACAGCGAGATGCCGACCGCCGGCCGTTGCTTGCGGGTGCCGCCCGCGGCGGCTTCATTGATGTCCGTCACCGGTTGGTTTCCTCTGCGGCGTCATGCGTCCGGGCATCGCGTCGAGCGTATGGCCGGCAGCGGCGCGCCGTGGATCGTCATGGTTGGATTCGCGCCGGTGCGCCGCGGTGCACGAATCGGGCGACGAGATTCGCGCGGGCGGCAGCCGGATTCCGGCGTGTCGCCGGGCACGCCTGGCACGGCGCGCGTCGGGCAGGCTGCCCCGGCGACTGTCTGCGGCGATTGTGGCATGGAAACCGCCGGTTTTGGCAGGACGTGACGAACTTTGACATAGCCGCCGGCCAACGGAAACGGGCGCAGGCGTTGCGGCGCCCGGTGGTCCGGCGGCGTGCCGGCGCGGCGCGGACGGCACGCCGGATCGCGCGGCCGCAGGCGGCTCAGTGCTGCAGCCGGATTTCGACGCGGCGGTTGCTGGCGCGGCCTTCCGGCGTCGCGTTGGATGCGACCGGATCGGCCTTGCCGCGGCCCGAGACCGTCATCGAGTCGGTCTTGAGCCCGTGCGCCTTCAGATAGGCGGCGACCGATTCGGCCCGGCGCTTCGACAGCGCGAGGTTGTAGTCGTCGCTGCCCACCGAATCGGTGAAGCCGGTGACCGTCACTTGCGAGTACGTGCGGTCGGCGCGCTCGCTCAGCAGCCGGTCCAGCGATTCGCGCGCGGTCGGCGCGAGCGTCGCGTGGTCGGTGGCGAACAGCGCGTCGCCCGACAGGTTCACGCGTTCGACCACGGCGGCGGCCGGCTCGGCGGCCGAGGCCGCTTCGGCCGGTGCGGCGCCGCACTGGAAGACCAGCGTGGCCGGATCGGATTTGTCGCGCAGCGCGCGGGCCGAGTCCACGGCGCGCACGGGCTCGTCGCCGCAGATCTTGCGGGCGGCCTTCATGCAGGTCTGCGGGCCCGACAGCAGGCCGTGGCAGTCCACCTGGAAGGTGCGCACGCCGTCGCGCGGCTGCAGTTCGGAGGCGCTGAAGGTCGGGCCGGATGCGGTCGAGCACGCGGCGAGGGCCGTTGCGGAAAGCGCGAGCGCAAGAGCGAGTTTGTTCACGGTGACGTCCTTAAAGCTTGGGTTGACCGAGGCCCGCCGCGCGGTGCGCGGCGGGCTCGTCCTGCCGTCGGAGCCGCGGGCCGCCCGGCTGGCGAGCCGGACGGCCGGGCGGCGCGACGCATTACTTCCACTGGTACAGCATGCCGGCGCCGATCACCTTCTGACCGCCGCTGAAGCCGCCGTTGATCGAGGCCTTCAGGTTCTCCGTGATGCGCGCCTGCATGTTGACCGCCATCGCCTTCTGGCCGAGGAAGGTCGACGTGCCCACGCCCATCCCGAAGTTGGCGTCGCGATCGAGCTGCGGGATCGACGCCATCGCGCCGACGGCCGCGATACCCTGCTTCGCCATCTGGTCGGTCTGCTGCAGTTGCGAACCCAGCGAGTTGATCTGCGCCTGCTGGCCCGACAGTGCCGTCGACAGCGTCGTCTGCACCTGCGTCAGCTGGTTCACGTTCACCGCGTCGGTGCCTTGCGTACCCGGCGCGACGTTCGTGATCTGCCGCTGCTGCTGGTCGCTGCCGACCGACACCACGTTCGAGCGACCGCCGTCGTTCGAACCCGCGCCGATCGCCACCGAGTTCGAGCCGGCGGTGACGACCGGGACGTCGGTGCCCTTGCCGTTCATGTCGGCCGCGATGCCGTTGTTGTTGGCTGCACGCGTCGTGTTGTTGTTGATCGACGTCGACAACTGGTTCAACTGGTTGTTGATGTTCGTCACGCCGGTCGACAGCGATGCCACGTTGCTGTTCGTCGTGCTCAGGCCGGTGGACAGCGAACCGATGCCGGTCGAAGTCGACGTCGACAGCGAGTTGACGTTGCTGTTCGTCGTGCTGAGGCCCGTCGACAGCGAGTTGATCGCGGTCGAGGTCGACGTGGACAGCGAGGCCACGTTGCTGTTCGTCGTGCTCAGGCCGGTCGACAGCGAGTTGATGCCGGTCGACAGGGATGCGACGTTCGACGCGGTGGACGTCGACAGCGCGTTGATCGCGTTGTTCGTCGCGTTCAGCTGGCTGCCGTTGATCGCGTCCGTGCTCGTGGCCGAGATCCGACCCGCGGCGACGTTCGTGATCTGGCGTTCCTGGCCCGGTGCGCCGACGCTCACCACGCCGACCGGCGAGCCGCCCGCGAACGGGTACGTGACGCCGCCGATCGTGGCGCTCGAGGTGCCGACCGCCGCGGCCGTGACCGAGTTCGCGCCGAGTGCGATCGAGTTCGCGACGTTCGCTTGCGCGTTCGTGCCGAAGGCGAGCGCGTCGGCGGCCGTGGCCTTGGCGGCCGAGCCGTAGGCCTGTGCGCCGGTGGCGCTGGCCGTGGCCTGGCTGCCCAGCGCGATCGTGTTGTCCGCGGTGGCCTGGTTCGAGCTGCCGAGGGCGAGCGCGCTGGCGCCGGTTGCCGTGTTCTGGTTGCCGAGGGACACCGCGCCGTCGCCGGTCGCCGTATTGTTCGCACCCATCGCCACGGCGCCGGTACCCGTCGCCACGTTCGGATCGCCGATCGCGACCGCGCCATCGCCGGATGCCGTGTTGCCGGAGCCGATCGATACCGCCTTGCCGCCCGTTGCCGATGCGTTCTGGCCGATCGCGACCGCGCCTGCCGTCTGCGCGTTCGAGCCGTCGCCGACTGCCACGCTGCTCGCGCCCGCCGCGCTGGCGTTCACGCCGGCGGCGAGAGCATTGGTGCCGGTTGCACCGGTGTTGTCGTAGTTGGCTTGCTGCACGCCGTTGTCGTTGACGCTGTAGTAGTGCGTCTTCGCGGCGTTGATCGCGGTCGAGGTCGAGGTCGACAGCGACGACACCGAGCTGTTCGTGCTGCTCAGGCCGGTGGACAGCGAGCCGATGCCGGTCGACGTCGAGGTGGACAGCGACAGGATCGTGCTGTCCGTGCTGCTCAGGCCGGTGGACAGCGAGCTGATGCCGGTCGAGGTCGAAGTCGACAGGGACGTGATCGAGCTGGTGGCCGACGACAGACCCGTCGAGGTGGAGGTCGACAGGGAGCTGATCGAGCTGTTGGCCGAGGACAGGCCGGTCGACGTCGAGGTCGACAGGGACGACACCGAGCTGTTGGTCGAGCTCAGGCCAGTGGACAGCGAGCTGATGCCGGTCGAAGTCGAAGTCGACAGGGACGTGATCGAGCTGTTGGCGGACGACAGGCCGGTCGAGGTGGAGGTCGACAGGGACGACACCGAGCTGTTGGTCGAGCTCAGGCCAGTGGACAGCGAGCTGATACCGGTCGAAGTCGAGGTCGAGAGCGACGTGATCGAGCTGTTGGCCGACGACAGACCGGTCGAAGTCGAGGTCGACAGCGAGGTGATCGAGCTGTTAGCCGACGACAGCCCCGTCGAAGTCGAAGTCGAGAGCGACGTGATCGAGCTGTTTGCCGACGAGAGGCCGGTCGACGTCGAAGTCGACAGCGACGTGATGGAGCTGTTTGCCGACGAGAGGCCGGTCGAAGTCGAGGTCGAGAGCGACGTGATCGAGCTGTTCGCGGACGAAAGACCCGTCGAAGTCGAAGTCGACAACGACGTGATCGAGCTGTTAGCCGACGACAGACCCGTCGAGGTCGAAGTCGACAGCGAGGTGATCGAGCTGTTAGCCGACGACAGACCGGTCGAGGTCGAAGTCGACAGGGACGTGATCGAACTGTTAGCCGAGGACAGACCCGTCGAGGTCGAAGTCGACAGCGAGGTGATCGAGCTGTTCGCGGACGACAAGCCGGTCGAAGTCGAGGTCGACAGCGAGGTGATCGAGCTGTTAGCTGACGACAGCCCCGTCGAGGTCGAGGTCGAGAGCGACGTGATCGAGCTGTTAGCCGACGACAGGCCGGTCGACGTCGAGGTCGAGAGCGAAGTGATCGAGCTGTTAGCCGACGACAGACCCGTCGAAGTCGAGGTCGACAGCGACGTGATCGAGCTATTGGCCGACGAAAGACCCGTCGAGGTCGAGGTCGACAGCGAGGTGATCGAACTGTTGGCCGACGACAGGCCGGTCGAGGTCGAAGTCGACAGCGAGGTGATCGAGCTGTTCGCGGACGAAAGGCCAGTCGAGGTCGAAGTCGAGAGCGAGGTGATCGAACTGTTAGCCGACGACAGGCCGGTCGAGGTCGAGGTCGAGAGTGACGTGATCGAGCTGTTAGCCGACGACAGGCCAGTCGAGGTCGAAGTCGAGAGCGACGTGATCGAGCTATTCGCGGACGACAAGCCCGTCGAAGTCGAAGTCGAGAGCGACGTGATCGAGCTATTGGCCGACGAAAGACCGGTCGAGGTCGAGGTCGACAGCGAGGTGATCGAGCTGTTCGCGGACGAAAGGCCAGTCGAGGTCGAAGTCGAGAGTGACGTGATCGAGCTGTTAGCCGACGACAAGCCCGTCGAAGTCGAGGTCGACAACGAGGTGATCGAGCTATTCGCGGACGACAGGCCCGTCGAGGTCGAGGTCGACAGCGACGTGATCGAGCTATTGGCCGACGACAAGCCCGTCGAAGTCGAAGTCGACAGCGAAGTGATCGAGCTATTCGCGGACGACAGGCCCGTCGAAGTCGAAGTCGAGAGCGACGTGATCGAGCTATTGGCCGACGAAAGACCCGTCGAGGTCGAGGTCGACAGCGAGGTGATCGAACTGTTAGCCGACGACAGGCCAGTCGAAGTCGAAGTCGAGAGCGACGTGATCGAGCTGTTAGCCGACGACAGGCCCGTCGAGGTCGAGGTCGACAGCGAAGTGATCGAGCTGTTAGCCGAGGACAGACCCGTCGAAGTCGAGGTCGACAGCGACGTGATGGAGCTGTTAGCCGACGACAGGCCCGTCGAGGTCGAGGTCGAGAGCGACGTGATCGAGCTGTTAGCCGAGGACAGACCCGTCGAAGTCGAGGTCGACAGCGACGTGATGGAGCTGTTAGCCGACGACAGACCGGTCGAGGTCGAAGTCGACAGGGACGTGATCGAACTGTTAGCCGAGGACAGACCCGTCGAGGTCGAAGTCGACAGCGAGGTGATCGAGCTGTTCGCGGACGACAAGCCGGTCGAAGTCGAAGTCGACAGCGAGGTGATCGAGCTGTTAGCTGACGACAGCCCCGTCGAGGTCGAGGTCGAGAGCGAAGTGATCGAGCTATTAGCCGACGAGAGGCCGGTCGAAGTCGAGGTCGACAGCGAGGTGATCGAGCTATTAGCTGAAGACAACCCCGTCGAAGTCGAAGTCGACAGCGACGTGATCGAGCTGTTAGCCGACGAGAGGCCGGTCGAGGTCGAAGTCGAGAGCGACGTGATCGAGCTGTTAGCCGACGAGAGGCCGGTCGAGGTCGAAGTCGAGAGCGACGTGATCGAGCTGTTAGCCGACGAGAGGCCGGTCGAGGTCGAAGTCGAGAGCGACGTGATGGAGCTATTGGCCGACGACAGACCCGTCGAGGTCGAGGTCGAGAGCGACGTGATCGAGCTATTCGCGGACGACAGGCCCGTCGAGGTCGAGGTCGACAGCGACGTGATGGAGCTATTGGCCGAAGAAAGACCCGTCGAAGTCGAGGTCGAGAGCGAAGTGATCGAGCTGTTGGCCGACGAAAGACCGGTCGAGGTCGAGGTCGACAGCGAGGTGATCGAGCTGTTCGCGGACGAAAGGCCAGTCGAGGTCGAAGTCGAGAGCGAGGTGATCGAGCTGTTAGCGGACGACAAGCCGGTCGAAGTCGAGGTCGACAGCGAGGTGATCGAGCTGTTAGCCGAGGACAAGCCCGTCGAAGTCGAAGTCGAGAGCGAAGTGATCGAGCTATTTGCGGACGACAGGCCAGTCGAGGTCGAAGTCGAGAGTGACGTGATCGAGCTGTTAGCCGACGACAAGCCCGTCGAAGTCGAGGTCGACAGAGACGTGATCGAGCTGTTGGCCGACGACAGGCCGGTCGAGGTCGAGGTCGAGAGCGACGTGATCGAGCTGTTAGCCGACGACAGACCGGTCGAGGTCGAAGTGGACAGCGACGAAATGGCGCTGGTCGCAGTACCGACTTGCTGGGCGACCGAATACAGTTGGCTGCCGTTGATCGCGTCGGTACTGGTGGAGGTCACTTGACCCGCGGCGACATTGGTGACTTGTCGTTCCTTGCCGGCATCACCCACGCTGACGACGCCGACTGGCTTGGCGCCAGCGAATCCGCTGAACGTCACACCGTTGACGGTCGCGCTGCTCGTGGGCGTTGCCGCGACGGTCTTCGAGTCGGCGCCAAGTGCGACGGAGTCGTCTGTGCTGGCGACCGCGCCGAGGCCGATGGCGACGGAGTTGATCGTGCTGGCGACGGCGCCCGAGCCAATGGCGACAGCGTCGGTGCCCGTTGCGGTGCTGTCGGCGCCGGTCGAGTTCGCGTGGAAGTACTTGATGCCCTGGCTGTTGATGTTGTTGATCGCCGAGCCGACGCTGTTGGCGGTCGACGTCGTGCCGTTCGCGTTGTATGTGGTGTACGACGGGGCCGAAACCTTGCCTGTCGTCGGGTCGTACGTCGAACCGCCGCCAAGTGCCGAGGCGGTGCTGCTGCCGAGGTTGTCCGTCTTCGTCGAGACCGTGCTCAGGCCGGTGGACAGCGAGTTGATTCCGGTCGAGGTCGAAGTCGATAGCGACGAGATCGAGCTGATAGCTGACGAGAGGCCGGTCGACGTGGAAGACGACAACGACGTGATCGAGCTGTTTGCCGAGCTGAGGCCGGTGGACAGCGAATTGATGCCGGTCGAGGTCGACGTGGACAGCGACGAGATCGAGCTGTTAGCCGACGAGAGGCCGGTCGACGTGGAAGTCGAAAGCGATGTAACCGAGCTGTTTGTCGAGCTGAGGCCGGTGGACAGCGAGTTGATGCCGGTCGAAGTCGAAGTCGACAGCGACGAGATCGAGCTGTTAGCCGACGAGAGGCCGGTCGACGTGGAAGACGACAACGACGTGACCGAGCTGTTAGCCGAGCTGAGGCCGGTGGACAGCGAGTTGATTCCGGTCGAGGTCGAAGTCGACAGCGACGAGATCGAGCTGTTGGCCGACGAGAGGCCGGTAGACGTGGAAGTCGAAAGCGACGTAACCGAGCTGTTTGTCGAGCTGAGGCCGGTGGACAGCGAGTTGATGCCGGTCGAGGTCGACGTGGACAGCGACGAGATCGAGCTGTTAGCCGACGAGAGGCCGGTAGACGTGGAAGTCGAAAGTGACGTAACCGAGCTGTTTGCCGAGCTGAGGCCGGTGGACAGCGAATTGATGCCGCTCGAGGTCGACGTGGACAGCGACGAGATCGAGCTGTTGGCCGACGAGAGACCCGTCGACGTGGAAGTCGAAAGCGACGTAACCGAGCTGTTAGCCGAGCTGAGGCCGGTGGACAGCGAGTTGATGCCAGTCGAGGTCGACGTGGACAGCGACGAGATCGAGCTGTTAGCCGACGAGAGACCCGTCGACGTGGAGGTCGAAAGCGACGTAACCGAGCTGTTTGCCGAGCTGAGGCCGGTGGACAGCGAGTTGATGCCGGTCGAAGTCGAGGTCGACAGGGAGCCGATCGAGCTATTAGCCGAGGAGAGACCCGTCGACGTGGAAGTCGAAAGCGACGTAACGGAGCTGTTTGCCGAGCTGAGGCCGGTGGACAGCGAATTGATGCCGGTCGAGGTCGACGTGGACAGCGACGAAATCGAGCTGTTAGCCGACGACAGGCCCGTCGAAGCCGACGTCGACAGGCTCGTGATGCTCGACGTCGTCGTGCTCGCAACCGAATAGAGCTGGCTGCCGTTGATCGCGTCGGTGCTGGTGGCCGTGACGAGGCCCGCCGCGACGTTCTGGATACGGCGTTCCGAGCCCGACTGCCCGACGCTGACGACACCGCCCGCCGAATTGGCGCCGGCGAAGTTGCCGAACGTCTGACCGCCGATCGTGGCGCTGCTGACCGTGGTGGTGCCGCCGGACGTCGCCGTTGCCGCACTGGTCGTCAGCGCGTTGTAGCCGAGGGCGACCGAGTTTGCGACGCTCGCGGTCGAATTCGAACCGAGTGCCGTGCCGTAGCTTCCGGACGCCACGGCTGCCGCGCCGACCGCGACCGCGCCGGCGCTGCCGCTGGCCGTCGAGCCGTTACCGAGCGCGAGTGCGTCCGTGCCGGTAGCCAGCGACTTGGCGGCGAAGCTGCCGGCGTTACCGAGCGCGATCGCGCCGGTGCCGTTCGCGGTCGCGGCGTTGCCGATGGCGATCGCGCCGTTGGTGCCCGTTGCCGACGCCGAGCTGCCGATTGCGACGGAGCTGTTGGTTGCCGTGCTGCTGTTGCCGAGCGCGACGGAACCCGTGCCGCTCGCCGAGTTGCTGTTGCCGAGCGCGATGGCGCCGGAGCCGTTCGACGTGTCATTTGCGCCGATTGCCAGCGCACCCGTGCCGGTGGCGCTGTTCGGATCGCCGATCGCAACGGCGCCGTCGCCGGTCGCGACCTGGCCTCGGCCGATCGCGACCGCGCCGCCGGCGGCCGTGGCGCCGTTCGCGGTGGTACCGGACGAGCCGATCGCCACGTTCCGGCCCGTTGCGCCGGAGACGACGCCGTCGCCTTGCGCGATGCCGTACGCACCATTGACGGTCGCACCGCGACCGACTGCGATCCCCGACGTGGCGGTCGACGCGACGGACGATTGCCCGCCGATCGCGATACCGTCCGAGGCGGCCGATTGAGCGCCCTTCGTTGCGTTGCTGCCGATGGCGATCGAACCCGCACCCGAGGCGAGCGTCGAGTTGGCCTGCGACAGCGGCGTCGTACCGTCGCCGCCCGCGCCGCCGATCGCGACCGAGTTCAGCGCGCTGGCCGTCGAACCGAAGCCGAGGGCGGTTGCGGCGGCGCCGCTGGCGGTGGTTTCGAGACCGGCCGCGACACCCCAGAGGCCGGCCGACGATTGCATGCCGGTGGCGACGGCGCCGTTGCCGGTCGCCTGCGCGAACGAGCCGTATACCGTGACACCGGTCCAGCCATTGCCGTTGGAGTTACACCCGGCTACGACCGAATACGTTCCGGAGCCATCGGCGGCCTGGTTTTGCGTGCCACCCGGGTTGACGCGGCCGACCGCGCCGTTGCTGCCCGTGAAGCAGGTCTGCTGTGTGTTGAGCGTGTTGGCCTCGGCCAAGCCGGGCAGGCTGATCGCCAGCGCCGCGACTGCTGCCACCACGACGGCCGACTTGTTCGGCTTGCCCCGTGCCGAATCGATTTCCGATGCCGCGACCCAGGCGCCAAGCGCTTCGTTCCAGATCGAGCGGTATGTGCGGTTCATGTCCTGCTACCTCCAAATGTGCACGCCACACACCGGTCTCTTTGGTTAGAGGATTACTCCGTGCGCTCGCGCGAATCTCAAAATTGATGGGCGGAGTTTATTGGAGGAGGATTTTAGAGATTGACAAACAGTGATAAATGAAACGTTCGGAAAGTTAAAGAATGGTTAATGCATCGCTTTTTGATGTATTGGGGAAGAATGTATTTGAAAGATGCAAGAATGTGTCTTGTAGGGTTTGAATTTTTCTGGCGAGGAGCATGATTTCATATAAAAATCAATGACTTATAGAAGTTGTGTGCGATGGGTAACAGATCGCATCGCCTCAAAAGTAAGACAAATGAAATAGCAAACGTTTGCGCAGCCCTGCATTCTTTCATTTCCGTAAGGATTGTTTGGCTATGATGAGATAATATCTTTGCCTAATTATTAACTTGTTAAATGTTTTGTGTGAATTGAATTTGTTTTTGTATTTAGAGATTATTTTATAATCGAATTTACCTGGCATGACGCGCATTGGGTTGTGCCGATCTGCGCATCCCGCCCGGCGCGGGGGCCCGTGCGACGGGCGTTCCGGGCCGCCCGGCCCATCGAAGTTGTAAAAAATTGCTACAGGGCAACAAATGAAACAATTCGCGTCAATTTATCGGATTTGTCCTATTGACGAGCGCGTTGTAATCGGTGTTAAGGCGGAATCGGTACGCACGCCGGAAGTCGGGCAGGCAGGGGGAGCGGCTGTTTCGCGGGGTGTGTCGACAGGTCGTCAAAGACCGCAGGTCGGCGTCGGGTCGGCGGCGGCCGAAATGTCAGATGGAGGGTGCGGCAATTTGTCCGTCATGCCGTCGGCGGCTCGACGTGTCGAAGAAAAATAGGGATTGATCGAATGTGTCGCGCACGCCACATTCGGTCCACGGGCGTGGACCCAACCGGGGGCTTGCCGCATGACCGGCGGCAAGCCTTCGACTTCACTTCTTCAGAAACCGCAGCGCGAACCGCGCCATCCGCGGCACGAACATCGGGCGCAGCAGGCGCTTGTCGTATCCGGCCATCCGCCGGTCGTTCTCCGCGAGACACAGCTCGATCAGCTCGCGCGGGTTCAGCGCATCGCCGATGTCGGCGGTGCCGGTAGCCGGGAAATTCGCGTCACGCGCGGCGCCGTCGGCATCGATGCCGCGCGCGATGCTCATGCGGTCGCGGATCAGTTGCACCCACACGGCCGCCACGCGGGCGAAGAACCACGGCCGGCGCCACCACGGCATCGTGCGCCAGTACCACGCGTACCAGTTCACGAAGAACAGGATGTGGCGGCCTTCTTCCTGGATCACGGGCTCGAAGGTTTCGACCAGTTCGGGCGGGAAATAGCCGGAGCGCTGCGCGGAGCGGAACAGGCCGAACGCGAAAAAGCTGTCGATGCATTCGCTGAAGCCCGTCATCATCCACGACCATTCGGGGTCCTTCGGTGCCGGATAGGGCGGCTCGGGCGCCAACTGGATGCCGTACGCCTCGACGAGCTTCGACAGCACGACCTTGTGGCGGGCTTCCTCGCCGCCGTCCATCTCGAGCGCGCGGCGCAGCAGCGGATCGTCGACCGTCGCGGCGTAGGTCGCCACGCGGATCGACGCGCGGCCTTCGGTTTGCACCGCGATGTCCCAGATCGGCAGCGACGTGAGCCGCCTGAGTTCGGCCGGCTGGAGTGCCGGCCAGTCGATCACGGCCGGCTTGTACGGGTTGTGTGTGTCGAGCAGCATCCGACAGAACATCTGCTTGTGCGCATCGGAACCGATCCGGACCGAACCTTGCCTCTCGAAGGTCCAGTTGCGCATCGCGTGATCTGCGGCTGCATGCTCTTCCTGCAGCGTGTCAGTCATGGCTATTGTTATGCGATTACGGATCGAAAGATTCTTGCACAGCTTCCGTCATCGCGTATTTTCGAGCGGCCATGGGCACGCCGGCCCCGCGGATGTCACGCGTTCGTGTCGACCCAGAGGCGGCCCCAGCGCGACGCGTAGGCGAGGGCGTGTTCTTCCTCGAAGAAGAAATCGATGGCGTCGAACGACACGGAGCGCGGCGACGGCCCGCCGCTCGCGCGTTCGATGGTCAGGTTGGCGGCGAACAGCCCGTTCGGCAACCGGGCGGCAGCGGGAGCGACTTCATAGCCCTTGTAGCGGATCGTACGGTTCATGGCGTGCGCGGAAAAAGTTCGGACTTTCAGCGTACGAAAACCTGCCGGCGGCGTGAACCAATCTTTCGGCCAATGCAAATCACGCGGCGGGCTGAATCGTTATCGGGGTGGTACGCGGAAACGGTATGTGCGAGAGGCGAAGACGGCGCGTCCGGCACATCGCCATGCGCGGGAAGACGCGCCGCGCGGCCCCGTCGAATCTTGTCGATCAGGGCCGCGCGGCGGAATGCGGGGGTTACTGGTTGGCGACCTTCAGTACGGGCGCGAGCGCATCGACCGACGCCGCGTGCGAGGCCGCACGATGCGACGCGAACGCGAGCGCGAATTCGGCCGCTTGCGCGCCGACCGTCTCGAGCTGTGCCACCACCTTCGGATCCGAGCAGCTGTCGGCGCTTTCGAAGCGCGTTTCCAGCGTGTTGACGGTTGCGCCGAACGGCGTCGGCCAGCCGCGCAGCGCATGAACGATCGAGCGCAGCGACGTCAGCACGGTGCCGGCCGCCTGCCAGCCGTACGCGGTGACGATCAGGCCGACCGCGCGGCCGTCGAGATACGGGCGTTCGTCCGCGCGCAGCTCCTCGAGCGTGTCGAGCGCGTTCTTCACGAGACCGGACACGCCGCCGTGATAGCCGGGCGTCGCGATGATGATCGCGTCGGCCTGGCGCACGGCGTCGATCAGCTCGCGCTGCGCGTCGGTCAGCGTTTTGTGTTCGGGGGCGTAGTGCGGCAGCGTATGCAGGAACGGGCCGTCGAACAGGCGCGTGCGTGCGCCGGCGGCCTGCGCGCCGCGCAGTGCGAACGACAGTGCGCGTTCGGTGGACGATGCGGCTCGGGTGGTCCCGCCGATGCCGACGACGAACGGGCGGCGGTGTTGATCGAATGCAGTCAAGGGGCGCTCCTGGGATTGGCTTGCCCGGCTAAGCACAGGCTTAAAACCAGATGGTAACGACCCCGTCGCCACTCTGAAAACGACTTTTCGTTCTATCGATATGCCGCGTGGCGGGGGCAATCGTGTGCGCGGCCGCGCAGATCGATAGCAGAAATGCTTGGTTGGGACGGTGCGCCACGGTCGATAAGATGGACTCGTCTCCTCCATGATGTCTCTACTGACATGGGTTGGCCCCGCCGCGCGGATGCAGGCGGGGCTTTTTTTCGTCCTCGACCGGAAAACGGGGTGCGATGCGCGGCGGCGCGGCCCGTTACTCGAACACCGGCCGGAAGAAGCTGCGCTCGTAGCTGACGATGCAGCGCGTTTCCTCCGCGTAGCGGAACGCGGCCTGGCAGGCCGGATCGTCCTTCGAGCGTTCGCGGTAACGCTCGTATTCGGCGAGGCTCGGGAACGAGAACATCGCGAGCGCGATGTTGCTCGCGCCTTCGGACGGCAGGAAGTAACCGTGATGCGTGCCGCCGAACTGCTCGACGAGCGGAATCCACATCTTGCCGTAGGTTTCGAATTCGACGAGTTTGTACGGATCGACGACGTAGCGAAGGAAGCAGGTGATCATGGGCGCTCGCGATGCGGTGACGGAGCAGCGAGTCTGGAGTGTGGGATGGCACGTGTCAACGGCGTGCGCGCCGGGGACGGGCCTCGCCGCGCGACTTCATGGCGTGCTCGGTTGCTTGCGCGAACAACGACCGGTGCTTCGATGCGTTCGCCAAGACGCGCACGCTGCATCGGAACGCACCGTCTCCACCACGTCCTCCGCCACCCGCGCTACCCCGGGATTTTTACGACATTTTTTCTTGCGACGGCTGCCGGCGCGCTCCTAGACTTCGTGCATCTTCACCACGGAGCCTGGCCATGTCGATACCCTGGAACGCGATCGCCGAACGCACCCCTGCCGCACCGCCTTTGGTGTGTGCCGATCGGGTGATCGTCCGGCGTTTCGATCCGGCAGTCGACAGCTATGCACAACTCACGCCGATGCTGCACCGCGCGTTCGCGCGACTCGGTGCGATGGGGCTCAACTGCACGTGCGTCGATCAGGACGAAGACGTCACGCGCCGCCGCGCGGAAGCGGGCGAATGCTATGTCGCCGTGTGCGGCGGGCGTGTCGTCGGCACGGCCACGCTGTATGCGACCGATCCGTCGTCGGCCTGCTCGTTGTACCGGCGCGAAGGCGTCGCGAGCGTGCGTCAGGTGGCGGTGGACCCGGCTTGCCAGAGCCGCGGGATCGGCGCGTTGCTGCTGTCGTTCGCCGAGCAGTGGGCCGCGTTGCGCGGCTATGCGCTGCTCGCGCTGGATACGCCGCATCCCGCTGCGCACCTGCTGGCGTTCTATGGCGCGCAGGGTTTCGAGGTGGTCGACGTCATGCGTTTCGCCGGCAAGTGCTACGACAGCGCGATCCTGTGCAAACGGCCCGTTGCACGTGCGGCACGCCGCGTGTTGCCGGCAGCGCGGCTGGCTGCGCGCGTGGCGGCGGTGCGGCGTGTCATGCAGGCGTGGGCGCCGCGCATCGTCGCGATGGCCCGGCGCGAGTCGGGCTGGCGTCGCGCCGGACGTTTCGCGGCGCGCCGAGCGGCCGGTGCGGCCAGTCGTCGGTCGTCGCCGTGGCGGCCGCGTCAGCACGGCCGCTTCGTGGCGCGATAGCGGCGGGCAGGGCGCCTGCTCGTGCCGCAGGCGCGTCGCGTGGCCTTCCCGCGAAGACGGGGCGCGGATCGCTCGATGAACCGGTGCGGTCACGCGCCGCGATGGCCGAAGGAACGAACCTGCTCGATGAACGCCGCGTCGAGCGGCACGCAAACGCGTGTCGGCGTCATTCGTCGCGGTCGCGCGTCTCGCCGCCGCCTTTCGCGAGGCGCCATGCGATCGCGCCGAGCACGCCGACCGCAATCACCAGTGCGCCCCACAGCACGTAGCGGCGCCCGGCATCCGCATCGGCGGCTGCCGCCGGCGCGACCGCGGACACTGGCAGCGCCGCGCCGACGCGGGCGGGCCGCACTTCCGGCGCCATGCCGACCAGCAGTGCGTCGCGGCTCACGGCCGACGACACGAGCGACGCATCGCCGACGCCGAGCGTAAACGGCGGCGTGCCGCGCGCGACGAAGGTCAGCGCGGCCGGATGCCAGCCGATCGCGACGGCCGGCTGGCCGCCGCCGAGCCCGCCGTTGCGCATGTCGACGACGATTCGCCACGCGCGATCCGTATTCGCGACGAACTCGAACGGTGGATTGCGCTGCTCGCCGCCCTTGCCCTGCAGCCGGAACAGCACGGCGGACGCGACGTCGCGCCACGGCGACTGCGCATCGGCGCGGCTTTGCAGCGTCGCGCGCGCGACGGTGTTCGGCTGCGGCAGGTCGATGCGCACGCGGTCGACCGGATACGCGCCGTCGGTGTCGAACAGATACTCGCCGGGCGCACCGCCGGCGCGTATCCGCACGGCATCGCGCCACTGGCGCGGCACGGACGCCGTGTCGGTGCCGCGCGCGTCGCGCGGATGCGTCTCGACGTCGATCGACGCGATCGCGGGCGCGCCGTCGAGCCAGTCGAGCCGCAGGTAGCGCGGCGCCGCGCCTTCGAGCGCGATGCGCTCCTGCACCAGCATGTCGTTGCCGCGGCCGACCTTCAGCAACTGCGTGCTGCCGAGCGCTCGCCAACTGCGCAGGTCGTCGCTGGCTTCGACGGACACGCGCCCCTGGTAGCTGTCGTCGTCCACGTGCACGAGCAGTGCATCGATGCTGCCGTCGGCATGCGACAGGTCGACGAGATCCGCGCCGTGCCTGCCGTCCGAAGGCGTCGCGACGGCCGCGCGCAGCGCGCCGTCCGGGCCGACCGTCACGCCGAGCGGCGCATTGCCGTGTTCCGCGCGGACGGGCGGCAGCGGGAACCAGTGCACCGGCGTGCGGGACGGCGGCACGCCGGGTGCGGCCGCGGCGGGTGCATCGAGCGAGTACGGCACCGGCTCGCCCGCGCCGTTGAAGACGCGCACGTCGCCGAGATCGTCGCGCCGGCTCGCCGCATACACGGGCTGCGGCACGGTGAGCTGGTAATACGCGGCGCTGCCGTCGAGGTCGAGCGCGAAGCGCTGCGTGACGCGGCCGGCGTTCGGCGCGCCGTCGGCTGCCGCGAACGACGCGAGCAGGCTCAGCCCGAACAGGGCGGCGAGTCGTTTCATGGCTGGCCGTCCTGTTGCGCGGCGGCCTTCGGCGGCAGCGGCGAGAAATAGCCGATCAACAGCAGCAGCACGCCGATACCGATGAACGACACGATGCGCTCGATGCCGGTGACGTGCGACAGGTCGAACAGGAACAGCTTGACGACCGTGAGCGCGAGCAGCGCGGCGCCGACGAACCACAGCGGTCGCAGCCCGCGGCGCGTGGCCCAGATCGTGATCGCGAGCGCGCAGACCGTCCAGTACACGGACACCGACGCCTGCACGAGCGTCGACTCCGCCATCGCGCCGAATTCGTACGGCACGCCGGCCCAGTGATGCAGCGTGCGCAGCAGGATCGCGTTCAGCCACAGGAACCCGGTCGCGCCGGCCGCACCCAGCAACTCGACGCGATACGCGTCGAACGACCAGCCGAGCCTGCGCGCACGCACGAACCACGACGCGGCGAGCGCATAGACGACCGCGAGCACGAGATCGAGCGGGTTGAACAGCGGCACGCGCGCCCAGCTTCCGCCGTCCTGCGTGAAGTTCGCGTAGAAGGTCCACGCCCACATCACGACGATCAGCGGCAGCGACGCGAACGCACAGAGGCGGGCGATGCCGTCGCGGCGCGTGAGCCACATTCCGGCGAATGCGAACAGGCTCCAGCCGACCATGAACACCTGCTGGATGCCGAACGACGACAGCACGGTGTCGATGTCGTAGCCCAGGTGGAAGCGGTGATGCAGCGTGCGCAGCAGCAGCGCGTTGAACCACAGGAATACGGTCGCGATCGCCATATAGTCGACGACGCGCGGATGCCACGCGAGGCCGAGCGATTTCAGGCGACGCAGCCACGCGACGAACGCGACGAACACGAGACCCTGCGCGACGTCGAGCGGATTGAGCAGCGGCAGCCAGAAGAGCGGAGCGGCGTCGCCGTCGCTCGCCGTGCTGGCGATGCTCCACAGCCACAGCAGCGCCGCGAGCGGCGCGGCTCCCCACACTTGATACGCACGCGGGAACGCGGCGACCGGCCAGCGCAGGCGCGAGCCGGGGCCCGATACGAGCAGGAGCAGCGCGCCGAAGCCGTACGCCCATGCGCTCCAGCTCCACGCGCCTTCCGGGACGAACGTGCGCAGGCGCCAGAAACCCTCGAGCGAGAACAGTCCGCACAGGGTCCAGAACGTCAGCGTATGCAGCGGCGCGAGAATGCCTGCTGCAACGGCGGACGCCGTGCCGTTCGCGGCGGCGGCGCCGGTCGTGCTGCGCGACTGGCGCCACAGCAGCGCGAGCCCCGCGCCGACGGCGATCGGCCACGCGAACGCGCCCATGCCCGACAGCGGCGCTTCGTGCGCGTCGAACGCGCGCAGCGCGAGCAGCGCCAGCACCGGCGTGAGCGCGAGCGCGGGCCATTCGGCGAGCGGCCATGCGAGCCGGCGGCGCGCGACGTGCGCGAGCCATGCGGTGCCGGCCGCGAACAGCGCGGTCGTATCGACGACGAAGCGGTCGGCATGCAGGTCGACATGGCGGCTCGCATGGACGAGGATCTCGTGCAGCCCGCCGCTGACCCACCACAGCAGCCCCCACGCGGCGGCCGCGACACCGATCTCCGGCATCCATGCGTGCCACGCGCGCGCTTCGCCTCGCCCGTGCAGCCACCAGCCGGTGAACAGGCCGGCGAGCGCGATCAGCAGCATCGCGATATACGGGCTGTTGAGCACCGGCAGCGCGGCCGTGTCGGCCGGGCCCAGCAGGCTCGTGAAGAACGCGCCGGCCGCGGCGACCTGCATCAGCAGCCCGAAGCCGAACGCGAGCAGGCGCTTCTGGCGCACGCCGAGCCACACGACGGCCGCGCCTTCGATGGCCCACGCGGCGCTGGTCGTCGGCCCCGAGAACGCGAGCGGCACCGCGAGCGTCGCGAAGATCACCGCGAGCGCGAGCATCGATTCGAACAGCAGGCCGAGGCGGTCGCGGCGGCGCGCGAGCCATGCGGCGACCGCGACGTAGAACGCCGACAGCGCGACCGCGCTCCACGCGAGCCCGAACGGCATGCCTTTGACGAGCGACGCCTGCAGCGCGGTCGCGACGATCGGCGTGCCGAACACGAGCGTGCCGTCCACGTAGTGTCGCAGCGCGAGTTCGCGTTTCACCGCATACAGCAGCGCGATGCCGACATACATCAGGAAGAACAGGATGAGGAACGGCTCGGTGCTCGCGAACAGCGCGGGACGATAGGCGGTCACGCCCCACGCGGAGCCGATCGTGAACGTGAACACGAAGCCGAGCAGGTTCAGCGGGCGCCACGCCTTGAACCACGCGATCGCGAAGATCCCTGCGTTCAGCAGTGCGTAGTAGCTGAACAGCGCGACATGGTTGCCCTGGCCGGTCGACAGCAGGATCGGCGCGAGGAAGCCGCCCGCGCTGCCCATGAATGCGAGCGGCAGCGCGTCCTGCCGCACCGCGAGGAACGCGCTCAGCGCGCAGACCGCGACCATCAGCGGGAACGCGGCGCCGACGGGCAGCAATGCATACAGCTTGGTCGCGGCGAAGATCGTCAGGTACAGGATGCCGACGCCGCCGCCTTGCAGCACGAGGCCGTACGCGGCGCGACGCGCCCGCACGCGCCAGCCGATCGCGAGCAGCGCGGCCGCGGCGAGCGCCGTGCCCGCGAGGCGGAACTCGATCGGCAGCATGTCGTTGTCGGCCGCGTACTTCAGCAGGAACGCGACGCCGAAGAACAGCACGATGATCCCGACGCGCACGACCGTGTTGCCGCCGAGCAGCCAGTCGCGCGCGGCGCCGAATGCGCGTTCGGCGATGCCGGGTTCACGGGGTGCGGGCGGGACAGCGCGGGCCGGTGCGGCCGGGGGGATCGTCGTGGTGTCGACGGGGGCAGGCGCGGATGCGGCCGGGCGCGCGGCGGTTGCCGGCGCGAGCGTCGAGGCGGGCGCCGGTGCCGAGGTGGAGGCCGATGTACCTGCCCGTGCGACAGCAGGTTGCGCGGGTGGTACGGGCGGTGTCGGGGAGTGCGCCGGCAGCGGGGCGGATGTGGCGCTCGCCGAAGCCGTGTGCGCGATGCCGCCGGAAGTCGCCGCGCCGGCCGTCGCGCCCGCGAGTTGCGCACGCAGCGCGTCGAGTTCGCGCGTGAGCGTGTCGACGGTGGCTTCGAGGCGCGCGACGCGATCGGCGAGCGGTAACGGGGGCGGCGGCGTCGCGGAGACCGCGAACGCGTCGGGCGTGGCGCGCGGGTTCTGCTGCTTGCGTTGCCGCAGCGCGTGCCCGACGCAGAATCCGACGGCGGCCCCGAGCAGCGAGCCGCTCCCGGCCGAGAAATCCCCGATCAAGGCAGCGATGCCGCCCACGATGAAACCGATTACGGCGAATGCCCAGTTCAACGCCTTGCTCCCTCTCACTATCGTTATCGTCCTTCGATCGCGGATCGCACCGGATCGAGGCGGTTTCAGCACGGCCGGCAGGCGAACCGGCATGCGCGCGCCGTGCGGCTCGGCCCTCGTGCGAAAGGCCCGCGGCATCGTCGCGATCGGCGTGTTTGCGGGGAATGTATCACAGCGTGCCCGCGCCGAATTCCGGGGGTGACGCGGTATCGCGGCATGCGCCGTTCGGTGTCGCCATCCGGCTTTTTGCACGGTCATGCTTTTTACTGGCGAATGGATGCGCGCTTTCGTCTGAGCAGATCGACGCCGGAACGGACGTCGATTTGTCGCAAAACGACGCGTGCCCGATGCGACCTGACGCAAAACCTCATGTGCCGTTCGCCGCGCTGCTGCGCACAAGTCCGGCGGGCGATGCCCGTCGTTGCTGGCCGGGCGCGTATTGCGCTGCCGCAATCGGCGGCGCGGCCCGCCGGACGGGGCCGGAGGCTGTGTCGTATTTGCGCAAGCGTTTGTCGTAATTCGTCGGCAGGCCGGGGTTTTTTCTGGCAACTATGTAGGCACGCTATGACAAGCGCGAGTCCCCGCTACACGAGGAGAAGGTTTCGATGGATGCCCCCAAGGTTGTGGTCGAAGGTCTGTGCAAGGTGTTTGGAAGCAATCCGCAGCAGGCGCTCGACATGCTCGCCGCCGGCGCGACGAAGGACGATGTGCTCAAGCGCACCGGTCAGGTCGTCGGCGTGCACAACGTCTCCTTCGATGTGCAGGAAGGCGAAATTTTCGTGCTGATGGGCCTGTCCGGCTCCGGCAAGTCCACGCTGATCCGCCTCGTGAACCGGCTGGTCGATCCGAGCGCCGGCAAGGTGCTGATCGACGGGCTCGACGTCGCGTCGGCGCGCCGCTCGGCGCTGACCGCGCTGCGCCGCAAGGACATGAGCATGGTGTTCCAGTCGTTCGCGCTGATGCCGCATCGCACCGTCGTGTCGAATGCCGCGTTCGGGCTCGAAGTCGCGGGCATGGGCAAGAAGGAGCGCGAGCGCCGCGCGATGGAAGTGCTCGAGCAGGTCGGCCTCGCGCCGTTTTCGCACAAGCTGCCGTCCGAGCTGTCGGGCGGCATGCAGCAGCGCGTCGGCCTCGCCCGCGCGCTGGCCGTGAACCCGTCGCTGATGATCATGGACGAGGCGTTTTCCGCACTCGATCCGCTCAAGCGCCGCGAAATGCAGGACGTGCTGCTGCAACTGCAGAAGGAACAGCGTCGCACGATCATGTTCGTGTCGCACGATCTGGAGGAAGCGCTGCGCATCGGCAACCGCATCGCGATCATGGAAGGCGGCCGCCTCGTGCAGGTCGGCACGCCGCAGGACATCATCGCGAACCCGGCCGACGATTACGTGCGCGCGTTCTTCGACGGCATCGACACCAGCCGCTATCTCACGGCCGGCGACCTGATGCAGACGGGCGCCGTGCCGCTCGTGTCGAAGTGCGATGCCGCGAACGTCGCGGCGTCGCTGAACGGCAGCGCCGAATACGCGTTCGTGCTCGATGCCCAGCGCAAGATCCGCGGCTTCGTCACGCGCGACGCGATCGGCCAGGACACGCCGTCCGTGCGGCCGATCGAAAGCATCCGGCGCGATGCGTCGCTCGACCATGTCGTCGCGCGCGTGGTCGCGAGCCCGAATGCACTGCCGGTCGTCGACGACGACGGCTGCTACTGCGGCTCGGTCGATCGCGCGCTCATCCTGAAGGCCATCACGCGTTCGCGAGGCTCCCATGTCTGAAATGATTCCGCTCGGTAGCTGGGTCGACCAGTCCGTTCACTACCTGCTCGACCACGACGCGAAGACGTTCGACGCGATCGGTCAGGCGATCGAAGGGCTCGCCGCATTCGTCGAGCATGGCCTGCAGGCGATCCCGATGTGGCTGATGATGGCGATCTTCATCGGCGTCGGGCTGTGGCGGGTGGGCTGGCGCTTCGCGCTGTTCACCACCGCGTCGCTGCTGCTGATCTTCGCGACCGGCTTCTGGGACCAGACGGTCATCACGCTCGGGCTCACGCTGTCGTCGACGATCATCAGCCTCGTGCTCGGCATTCCGCTCGGCATCTGGGCCGCGAAGAGCAAGTGGGTCGCCGCGATCGTGCGCCCGATCCTCGACCTGATGCAGACGATGCCGGCCTTCGTCTACCTGATTCCGGCCGCGATGCTGTTCGGTCTCGGCCGCGTGCCGGGGATCCTGTCGACGGTGATCTTCGCGATGCCGCCCGCGGTGCGCCTCACGAGCCTCGGCATCCGCCACGTGAACCGCGAGATCGTCGAAGCCGGCCAGGCGTTTGGCTGCACGCCGTGGCAACTGCTGTACAAGGTGCAGTTCCCGAACGCGCTGCCGTCGATCATGCAGGGCGTGAACCAGACGATCATGATGGCGCTGTCGATGGTGATCATCGCGTCGATGGTCGGCGCGGGCGGCCTCGGCAACGACGTGCTCGCGAGTATCCAGCGCCTCGACATCGGTCTCGGCTTCGAAAGCGGTCTGTCGGTCGTGCTGCTCGCGATCATTCTGGACCGCATCACCGAGAGCTTCGGCCGCGCACCGGGCACCGTGAAGGCGCCGCTGTTCTCCGGCCTCAAGCAGCTGTTTCGCGTGAAGGCCGCGCCCGCACAGGCCTGATCTTCGGCGGCCAGGAGCGACCTGGCCGCACACCCTGAATAGATAACGGTTCCCGCGGCTTCGGCCGCGGGGCTGGCCCCCTGCAACCTCCTCGCCAGGAGACCGATGTGACGTCCGCCGTCGCTGTCGCGCCCGCCGCCTGCGTTTCACCGGTTTCGTCCCTCGCCCATTTCGGCTTCCTGACGCTGCCGAACTTCTCGATGATCGCGTTCTCGAGCGCGGTCGAAGTGCTTCGGATGGCGAACTACGTCGGGCGGGCGGAACACTACAAGTGGTCGATCTACTCGCTCGACGGCGCGCCCGTGCATGCCAGTAACGGCATCGCGGTGCGGCCCACGCAGGCGCTCGACTACGACAACCTGCCCGACGTGATGATCGTGTGCGGCGGCATCCGCATCCGCGACGTGGTCGACGAGGGCGCGCGCGATACGCTCGCGGCGCTCGCCGAACGCGGGCTGCCGCTCGGCGGCATCTGCACGGGCGCCTATGCGCTGATGTCGAGCGGGTTGCTCGACGGCTATCGCTGCACCGTGCACTGGGAAAACCTGTCCGCGCTGCATTCCGAATTTCCGCGGGTGGGCTTTGCCGACGAGTTGTTCGTCGTCGATCGCGACCGGCTCACCTGCACCGGCGGCACCGCGCCGCTCGACCTGATGCTGAACCTCGTCGGCATGCGCTTCGGCCAGCAACTGGCCGCGCAGGTATCCGAGCAGTTCATCCTCGAGCGCATCCGCAGTTCGACCGATACGCAGCCGATTCCGGTCGATGCGCGGGTGGGCTTCTCGCGCGCGGAGCTGATCGAGGTCGTGCGGCTGATGGAGGCGAACATCGAGGAGCCGCTGTCGCTCGAGGAACTCGCGCGGCTCGTGCGGCTGTCGCAGCGGCATCTGCAGCGCATGTTCAAGGTGTACCTGAACGTCTCGCCGACCCACTATTACCTGACGCTGCGCCTGAAGCGCGCACGCGACCTGCTGCGCACGACCGATGCATCGATCGCGCGCGTGACGACGGTCTGCGGGTTTCATTCGCCGTGTCATTTCAGCAAGGCATACCGCGCGCAGTTCGGCCATGCGCCGAGCTACGAGCGCCGGCTGCCGGGGCGCTGAACGGGCGGTCATTCGGTCCGCGACGTCGCCGGGATCGCGGCGCGCGGCTTCAATAAACGATCCCGCATTCAAGCAAACGACATCACTTTGAGGAGAAGCAAGATGAAGCGCCTATTGATCGCAGCGGTGTGCGGGATCGGGGTGGCCGCGCCGATGTCGGCCGTTTATGCGGCCGATCCGCCCGTATGCAAGAACGTGCGCTTCGCCGATGTCGGCTGGTCCGACATCGCGGCGACCACGGGCCTCGCGTCGACGATGCTGCAGGGGCTCGGCTACAACCCGACGAAGACGATCGCGTCGGTGCCGATCACGTTCGCCGGGATCAAGAGCAAGCAGATCGACGTGTTCCTCGGCTACTGGTCGCCGACGATGGACCCGATCATCCAGCCGTTCACGAAGGCCGGCACGATCAAGGTGCTCGCGACGCCCAACCTGACCGGCGCGAAATACACGCTCGCGGTGCCCGACTACGTGTACCAGGGCGGCCTGAAGTCGTTCGCGGACATCCAGAAGTACGCGGACAAGCTCAACGGCAAGATCTACGGGATCGAGCCGGGCAACGACGGCAATGCGCTGATCAAGAAGATGATCGACGGCAACCAGTTCGGCCTCGGCAAGTTCAAGCTGGTCGAGTCGAGCGAGGCCGGGATGCTGGTCGAGGTGAATCGCGCGATCCGCGACAAGCAGTGGATCGTGTTCCTCGGCTGGGAACCGCATCCGATGAACGTGCAGATGAAGATCGACTACCTGACCGGCGGCGACGACGTGTTTGGCCCGAACTACGGCGAGGCGAAGGTGCTGACGGCGACGCCGCCCGACTACTCGCAGCGCTGCCCGAACGTCGCGAAGTTCGTGTCGAACCTGCAGTTCACGACGTCGATCGAGAACCACGTGATGGTGCCGATCATGAACAAGCAGGATCCGAACAAGGCCGCCGCCGAATGGCTGAAGGCGAATCCGCAAGCCCTCGACAAGTGGCTCGCGGGCGTGACGACGCTCGACGGCAAGCCGGGCCTGCCGGCGGTGAAGGCGTACCTCGGCGTGCATTGACGGTGACCTGTCGGGCTTGGCGGTTGCGACCCAAAACCTGACGTGCATGATGAGCCGGCGCAAGCAGGGTGCCCTGCTTGCGCCGGTTTTTTGCTGCCCGCTTCGCGCTTGGCCCGACCGCCGGCCGGCGATGCGCTAGACTGCTCGATCCCGATCGAGGAGACGGCAATGACCCGCAGCACGCTCGATACATCCGGATGGCAATCGGCCGCCGCCACGCGACCGAATGGCGCGACCGCTTCGGTCGATGCTGGCTGCAACCGGGCGATCCCGCACCGCGGCCGTTCATTCGCATGAAGCGCATCGAGCAAGTCGTGCTCGCCGCCGATCTCGCGGGCACGGCGGTGTTCGCGATCGAGGGCGCCAATGCGGCGATCGGCGCCGGACTCGACCTGTTCGGGGTGATGGTGCTGTCGCTCGTCGTCGCGCTTGGCGGCGGCGTGATTCGCGACCTGCTGATCGGCGCCCGCCCGCCGAGCGCCGTGAGCGACTGGCGTTATCCGGCGCTTGCGTTCGCCGCCGGGCTGTTCGCATTCGTGTTTCATGCGCGGGTCGCGTCGTTCCCGCCGTCGCTGCTGACGGCGCTCGATGCGGCCGGCCTCGCGCTGTTCGCGGTCGCGGGCGCGGTGAAGGCGCTGGAATTTCGCGTCCACCCGTTCATCGCCACGCTGATGGGCGCCGTGACCGGCTGCGGAGGCGGCGTGGTGCGCGATCTGCTGCTCGCACGGATACCGGTCGTGCTGGTCACCGACATCTACGCGAGCGCGGCGCTGCTCGGTGCGGTCGTCGTCGCGTCGTGCCGGCGACTCGGTTGCCCGCCCGTCGTCGCGGCCGTGCTGGGCGGCGTCGCGTGCTTTGCGCTGCGAATGGCGGCGGTGCGCTTCGGCTGGCAGTTGCCGAAAATTGCCGCGGGGGCGTAAGCGCCCGACTCACGATCCCTTCGTCGCCGCCGGCACGTCGAACACGCGATCGAACGCCCACTGGAACACGAACGCGTAGCAGAAGAAGAACGCGAACAGCCCGATGTCGACGACGAACGCGTCGAACCACGAGATGTCGAGCCACCCCGACACGACCGGCACGAGGATGAAGATCAGTCCGCCCTCGAATCCGGTGGCGTGCAGGATGCGCCGCCCGAGCGTACGCGCCGGCTGTCGGCGCGACGCTTCCCAGCGCTCGAACAGTGCGTTGAAGATCAGGTTCCACAGCATCGCGATCGCCGACATCGTCGCCGACAGCGCACCCGAGTAGACGAGGTCCTGCTTGAAGATCGCCGCGATCACGGGCGAGATGCAGGAAATGGCGATCGCTTCGTAGAGCACCGCCTGCGTGATCCTGCGCGGTAGGCCTTGCACGGGTTCCTCCGGTTCGACGGCGGCGCCATGCCGCGACGTCCCGCAAGGCTAGCCGCGTTGCGCACCCGCTTCAATTCACCTAATCTCACCCGGATTGAATCCAATTCAACCCGGCCGCATCCGGCCCGCGAGGCTCCGTGTTCTCGAAAATTCCCCTGACCGCATTACGTGTATTCGAAGCGTCGGCACGGCTCGGCACGTTCAAGGCTGCCGCGGACGAGTTGTCCGTGACGCCGGCGGCCGTGTCGCACCAGATCAAGGCGCTCGAGAGCCGCGTCGGTGTGCTGCTGTTCGAGCGCGGCGCGGGCGGCGTGCGGCTGACCGAAGAAGGCGAGCGGCTGTTTCGCGCGAGTCACGATGCGTTGCTGGCGTTGAGCCGCGGGCTCGACGCGGTGCGTCCGGAGGCGGCCGACGAGCGCACGCTCGTGCTGACCACGACGCCGGCCTTTGCGGCGATGTGGCTGATTCCGCGTCTCGGTGCGTTTCGCCGCGTCGATCCGCATCTGCACATCAAGGTCGAAACCGGAAACGCGCTCGTCGATCTCGAACGCGATGCACGGATCGATCTCGCGATTCGCGCGACGTCGCGCCAGTTTCCCGCGCTGCACGAGATTGCGTTGATCGACGAGTACTTCGGCGCGTATGCGGCCGCCGGGTTCGATGCGCATCGCACGGACGCGCCGCTCGATCTGATCGAGACCGTGTGGGACACGCCGCTGCCCGTGTCGGTCGACTGGGCGTCGTGGTGCCGTGCGGCGGGCCGGGAAGCGTGGCTCGAACGCGCGGTGTTTCGCCATTACGACGACGAGCATTACGCGTTGCAGGCCGTGCTGCACGGGCAGGGTGTCGCGCTGCTCAGCTCCGTGCTGGCCGCCGAGCATGTCGAGCGCGGCGCATTGATGCCGATCGATCCCGCGGTGCGGCTCGACGGCGCGCGCTTCGTCGCGCTGTGCCGGCCGGGGCGGGAGCGCGAGCCGCAGGTCAGGCGGTTTCTCGACTGGCTCGAAGCGGAAATCGCCCGGACCCGCGACGCGGTGGCGCGGATCGCGCCCGATGAGCGCCGCGCCGCTACCCGAAGCTGACGCAATAGACCGGCGGCAAGTGCGCCGATATCTGTTGCCAGTGCTCGCCGCCATCGGCGGACGTCCATAATCCGCCCGTCGTCGACGCCATCGCGAGGCGTCTGCCGGAATCGTCCACCGCGAGCCCGTGCCGGTACACGAGGTCGTACGCCGGCGCGGCCGGCAACCCGTTCGACAGACTCTCGAAACTGCGGCCGCCGTCGCGCGTGCGCGTGACGACGAACCGGCCGTTCACCGGGATCCGGCACGCGTCCTTCACGGCCGGCACGAACCACGCGGTATCCGGTTCGTGCGGATGCACGGCCACCGCGAAACCGAAGCTCGACGGCTCTGCCTCGATGCGCCGCCAGTGTTCCCCGCCGTCGGTCGAGCGGAAGATCGCGCAGTGATGCTGGGTCCACAGCACGTCCGGGTTGGCCGCGCACTGCACGACGCGGTGCGGATCCTGCATGTTCGGCTCGCCGCGCCGCTCGGGCGGCATGTAGTCGGCTTCCATGCCTTCCGCCGTGACGCGCCAGGTCGCGCCGCCGTCGACGGTCTGCCAGACGCCGCCGCACGAGACGCCGACGGTGACGTGCCGGCTGTCGCGCGGATCGACCATCACCGAATGGATGCCCGGCGCGTCGTACCCGCCGCCGCCCCATTCGGCGCGTTCGGGGCGATCCCACAGCGCGCGGTTGAGGACCCACGAGTCGCCGTGGTCGTCGGAGCGGAACAGGCCGCCAGGAATCGTGCCGGCCCACAGCACGCCGGGTTCGTCCGCGCCGCCGGCTTCGAGCGACCAGATTTGCTGCAGCGTCCACGGCGGTTGCGGCGATCCGGCAGGCTCGTCGTCGGTGTCGCCGCTGTCTGCGCGCGTGTCGGCACGGGCAGGCGACACATCGGCTGGCTGCGGCGGATAAACCGGAACTGCGCATTCCTCCCAGTCGGTGGCGCCTGCGCGCAGCCGATGCAGCTTCACGCCGAAATGACCGAGATTGAGCGCCGCGTACAGCGTGCCGTCGCGCGGATCGGCGAGCGCCATGCTGACGGGCTCGCCGATGAAATGCGGTTCGCCGGGCGTCCAGCCGCCGTTGCCGTCCGGTTGCAGGACGAACAGGCCCTTGCGGGTGGCGACGAGCAGTCGATCGTTCATGTGCGATGTCTCCGGATGGTTCGCCTTGGTACGGCGGCACTTGGTATGGGGATGCGCCCGTGCATCGGTCCCTTTATCCGCCGGTCAGCGCCTGCACGACATACACGCGGCTGGTGGTCCCGAGCGTATCGGACAGGCGCTGCCGGTCGCGGATCGGCTGGCCGTCGATGAACACCGACAGGTGCTTTCGCAGCGCGCCCTGGTCGTCGACGATGTAGCCGCGCAACCGTGGCTGCTCGCTGAAAATGGTGTCGAATGCTTCGCCGACCGTGTGCGCGTCGATGTCGCGCTCGGGCGTTTCGACATGCCGCTGGATCGACGCGGCGAAGAAGAGGTGCGCCATGGCGGTAGCTGGCAGGAGCCGCACGAAGGGACGGCTTGTAGTGTAGGCGATCCGGCGCGCGCCGAAAGGTGCATTGAAGGCGCCGTGCAGGGTGGCGGCGGCTACACCGGAATCGACCGCCCCCGGATCCGGATCCCCAGCCGCACGACGCCGATCACCGCATTCGACAGCCAAGTGAGCCAGCGCGGCATCCCGCGACGGCGGATATCGAGCAGCAGCACGATCCGCACCGCGTCGCTGTCGTTCCACACCTCGTGCGTGAACGTGTCGTCCCACAGCAGGAAGCGGCCTTCGTCGAGCCGGTATTCGTGCCCGTCGACCTTCAGCACGGCGGCTGGCGTACCGTCCGCGCGCGTCGGCATCGACAGCACGAGATACCCGCGCAGGATGCCGCGAAACGGCCCGCGATGCGGCGGGATGTGCTTGCCGGGCGCGAGGAACGACAGCGACGCGGACAGCACGTCCGGCGACGCCGCGACGAGCGACGCGACGGTCGGGCAGCGCGACAGGTTGCGCGGAAACGGCTGCCCGTACGCCTGCATGATGAACATGCGCCAGTCGCGTGCGTCGTTGGCCGAGATGTCGTACTGCTCGCGCATGATTTCGTGAAAGCGCGGAATGCGCGGCATGTCGCGTGCTACCGCCAGCGCCTCCGCGCGGATCGCGGGCCACGCGCGCACGAAACGCTCGGCATCCGGGAATGCGGCCGCGTCGAGCACCGCACCGCTGTCGATATGGCGGTCGTACAGCGTGCGCAGCAGGGCGGCTGCATGGTCGTAGGCGGCGGACATGGGCGATCGATGGGCGGTCCGGATGAAGTGCTGGTCAGTCTGCCCGAAGCGCGACGGGCATTGCGTTACGTCAGGTTACGCCGGCTGACGAATGAATGACAGTTGAATGTCCGGCCGGCGCGCATGGCAAGCCGGGAATAAACACGACCCCTCCGTCGTCATACGGGTGTAGCACGTCGTCTCGTTGATCGATGAAGGAGTGGAACATGAATACGCACTGGCTGGTGGCCGCCACGGTGGCGGCAATGTCTCTCGCAGGTGTCGCGACGCAAGCGTCGGCACAGGCGCTCACGCGCGAGCAGGTCCGGCAGGAACTGATCGATGCCGAAAACAACGGGTTGCGCTTCGTGACCGATACGTCGTATCCGGACGTGAGCCCGTTGTTTCAGCATCAAGCCGAGCGGATGCCGCAGCGGCAGGCCAGCACGGCGGTCGGCAGCGATCCGGCCTTGTCGTCCGAAGCGGGCAAGCCGGCGGCGATGTCGCCGCGTCCGGGCACCGCCGCATGCGTCGGCCCCGCGAGCTTCTGCACGATCTATTTCGGCAGCTGATCCACCCGCCTGCATGCGCAGCTCACGCCTGTCCCATGGTTGATCGGTACATCACGTTGAAGGAGTTCATGATGAAAATATATGTCGCACTACTGATGATGATCGGTGCGCTCGCCGGTCAGTCGGCGTTCGCGCAAGCGGCCGCCCCGCTGACGCGTGCGCAGGTCCGCGACGAACTGATGCGTCTCGAAGCGGCCGGGTACGACCCGGCGAAGGGCGACGACGGCGAGTATCCGGCCGACATCCAGGCTGCGGAAGCGAAGCTCGCCGAGCAGGATCGGGCGCGCATGGCGGCGTCGGCGACGCCGGCGGCCGAACCCGGCATGCCGGCGCAGGTCGGCAACTAGGGGCCGACATGTCCCCGTGTGGCGAGAGACCGCCGGCATCGCGACAGAGCGAGGCGCGCGCGCTGCGGGTCGCGCGGATACGAATCGTGTGGAGCGGGGGGGCGGTGTCGTCCCGGCGCCGATGCGTGCTTCATGCCGGCGCTCGCGCTCGACGCGAAGCGTCCGGGTAGGCCGGCACGCGGGCGGGACGCGACGCGCGTCGTGGCGCGTCGGAAAGTCCGGCCGGGCCGCGTCGAGGCGGCCCGGCCCGGCCCGGCGCAAATCAGCGCCGTTCGTCCGCGATATGGCTGCGGATCACGTCCGCGAACGACGTGTCGCCCTTCAGCCCGAGCGCTTCCGCGCGCGACGTATCCCAGCGGCCCGGCCAGCTGCCGACGATCTTCTCGACGCGTTCGTCGGGCGCATGACGGATCAGCTTGACGACCTCGTCGCCCGCGACGTCGCGCAGCGCCGCGATCATCTCGTCGACCGACACCGACAGCCCCGGCAGGTTGATCACGCGCTTGTTGCCGAGCTTCGCGCTGTCGAGTTCACAGCCGGCGACGAGCGCTTCGATCGCGCCGCGCGGCGACAGCAGCCACAGCCGCGTCGAGCCGGGCACCGGGCACACGCTTTCCTCGCCGTTCAGCGGCTCGCGGATGATGCCGCTCGCGAACGACGACGCGGCCGCGTTCGGGCGGCCGGGCCGCACGCTGATGGTCGGCAGCCGCAGCACGCGGCCGTCGACGAAGCCGCGCCGCGCGTAATCGCACAGCAGCAGTTCGGCGATCGCCTTCTCGGCGCCGTACGACGATTGCGGGTTCAGCGCGGTGTCGTCCTGCACGACGTCGGGCAGCGCGCCGCCGTACACCGCGACGGAGCTCGTGAACACGACACGCGGCTGGTGGCCGCGCGCGCGGCACACTTCGAGCAGCGTGCGCGATGCGTCGAGATTGATCCGCATGCCGAGATCGAAATCGGCTTCGGCTTGCCCGCTGACGATCGCCGCGAGGTGGAAGATCGCACCCGTCTGCGTGTCGATCGCGCTGTCGAGCACCGCGCGATCGGCGATGTCGCCGACGATCGACGTCACGCGCGCATCGCCGAAATCGCTGCCCTTGACGACGTCGAGCAGCACCAGCTCGTCGATCTTCTCGCTGCGACCGTCCGGGCCGGTCAATTCGCCGCGCTCGAGCAGCTTGCGCGCAAGACGCTGGCCGAGAAAGCCGGCGCCGCCGGTGATCAGTACTTTCATGTTGGTTGCCCTCTGAGGAATGCTTGAATTACAGGTACGGCTTGAGCCAGCCGAGGCCTTCCGACGTGCCGGCCTTCGGCCGATACTCGCAGCCGATCCAGCCGTCGTAGCCGAGTGCGTCGATCAGCGCGAACAGGTACGGGTAGTTGAGTTCGCCGACATCCGGCTCGTGGCGTTCAGGCACGCCCGCGATCTGGATATGGCCGATGCCCGCGAAATCGCGCTTGAGCTTCATCGCGAGATCGCCTTCGACGATCTGGCAGTGGTAGCAGTCGAACTGCACCTTCAGGTTCGGTGCACCGATTTCCGCGCGGATCGCCTGCGCGTCGTCCTGGCGGCTCAGGAAATAGCCGGGCATGTCGCGCTGGTTGATCGGCTCGATCAGGATCGTGATGCCGTGCGCGGCCGCCGCCTGCGCCGCATGACGCAGGTTCGCCAGGTAGGTGTCGCGATGGCGCGCGCGGTCGGCGCTCGGCGCGACCATGCCGGCCATCACGTGCAGCTTCCTGTTGCCGATCACGCGCGCATAGTCGAGCGCCTGGTCGATGCCGCGGCGGAATTCGTCCTCGCGGCCCGGCAGCGACGCAATGCCGCGTTCGCCCGCGGCCCAGTCGCCCGGCGGCGCGTTGAACAGCGCCTGTTCGAGGCCGTGCGCGTCGAGGCGCGCGCGGATGTCCTCGGCCGCGAAGTCGTACGGGAACAGGTACTCGACGGCCTTGAAACCGTCATGGGCGGCAGCGGCGAAGCGTTCGAGGAACGCATGCTCGGTATACATCATCGAGAGGTTGGCGGCGAAGCGGGGCATGGCAGCGGGTCCTGTGAATGAAGGGAGCGGGGCGCCATGCGCCCCGCGTCGAATGATGAATCGGCCGGCGGCGGATCAGCGGTTCACGAGCTTGGGCGGCGTGAGCCATACCGCGATCGCGCCGAGCACGAGCATCGCCGCGAGCACGTACATGCCGGACGACGTGCTGTGCGTGACGTCCTTCAGGTAGCCGATCACGTACGGGCTCGCGAAACCGGCGAGGTTGCCGACCGAGTTGATGATCGCGATCCCGGCCGCGGCCGCGGAGCCGGCGAGGAACGCGGTCGGCAGCGACCAGAACAGCGGCGCGCAGGTCAGCACGCCGCCTGCCGCGAGCGACAGGAACACGATCGACACCGCCGTATTGTGCGAGTACGACGCGGCGACCGCAAACCCGATCGCGCCCATCAGCGCCGGCACGATCAGGTGCCAGCGGCGTTCGCGGCGCTTGTCCGCGCTGTGGCCGAACAGGTTCATCACGACGATCGCGACGACGAACGGAATCGCCGACAGCAGGCCGATCTGCAGCGTATCGGTGATGCCGGTCGATTTCACGAGCGTCGGCATCCAGAACGTGAGCCCGTACTGGCCGGTGACGAACGCGAAGTAGATCAGCGACATCCACCACATGCGCGGGTCCGAGAACACGGCCTTCAGCGAATGGCCGTGCTTCTGCTGTTCCTGCGGCTGCGCGGCGATTTCGTCTTCGAGCAACTGCTTCTCGCGCTCGTCGAGCCATTTCGCGCTGCGAATGCTGTTGTCGAGATACAGGATCGTCGCGATGCCGACGAGCACGGCCGGCACGGCTTCGATCATGAACATCCATTGCCAGCCGTGGAAGCCCGAGCCGCCGTGGAAGCGCTCCATGATCCAGCCCGACAGCGGGTTGCCGAAGATGCCCGACACCGGAATCGCGGACATGAACACCGCGATGATCTTCGCGCGGCGGTGCGACGGGAACCAGTACGTGAGGTACAGGATCACGCCCGGGTAGAAGCCGGCTTCCGCGAGGCCGAGCAGGAAGCGCAGCACGTAGAACTGCGTGGGCGTCTTCACGAACGCGAACAGCGCGGACAGCAGCCCCCACGTGATCATGATCCGCGCGATCCAGATGCGCGCGCCGATGCGGTGCATCAGCATGTTGCTCGGCAGTTCGAACAGGAAGTAGCCGAGGAAGAAAATCCCGGCGCCGAGCCCGAACACGGTTTCGCTGAATGCGAGATCCTGCGACATCTGCAGCTTGGCGAAGCCGACGTTCACGCGGTCGAGATACGCGACCACGTAGCAGAGCATCAGGAACGGCACGATGCGCCAGAACACTTTCTTGTAGGTGCGGTCGAGTTCGCCCGATTGGGCGGCCGCGGCGGGCGAGCGGCTTGCGGCCGCGTCGAGAGCAGTCATCGTCGTCTCCTGGACTATCGTGTACCGGCGGCGCGTACGCCGCCGGATCGTGTGTGTGCTGACGGAAGGGCCCGCGCACACGGCGGGCATGGGAAGCGGTGCGTGACCAGGACGGCGGCGCGTTACCAGCGCGCGCCGAAGGTCTGGCGCAGTTCGTCGAGCGCGGCGTCGGACAGCGGTTCCGGCTTCGGCTGCGTCATCAGCCACAGCCGCGCGGTTTCCTCGAGCTCCTCGAGCGCATACGACGCGTGCGATACCGACGGCCCCCACATCACGGGGCCGAGGCGATCGAGCAGCACGCCGCGCACCTGGTCGGCCAGCGCCGCGACTTCGGCCGCGACGGCCGGGTCGCCGGGGCGGCGGTAGCGGATCAGCGGAATGTGGCCGACCTTCATCACGTAGTACGGCGTGATCGGCGGCAGCACGTCGGTGTCGCGCCACACGCCCGCGAGCGTCAATGCGACGAGGTGCGTCGAATGCGTGTGGACGACGCCGTTTGCTGCGGCGTTGCGCGCATAGATGCCGCGATGCAGCGCGAGCGTCTTCGACGGCTTGCCGCCCGAGACGGGCTGGCCGTCGGCGCCGACTTTAGCGATGTCGTTCGGGTCGAGCCGGCCGAGGCAGGCGTCGGTCGGCGTGATCAGCCAGCCGTCATGCAGGCGCGCGCTGATGTTGCCGGCGCTGCCGACCGCATGGCCGCGCGCGTACAGGCTCGCGCCGACCACGCAGATCTCTTCGCGCAGTTTGGCTTCGTCGCTCATCGTGCGGCTCCGTCCAGCGCGCGCAGCGCCTTGTCGAAAAAGTCGGTCGTGCCGAAGTTGCCGGATTTCAGCGCGAGGCCGAGCGGCTGCGCGTCGACGGTGGCCGTGGCCGGCACGCCCGGATCGATCTGCGCGCCGATCTGCAGCGACTTCACGTCGAGCGCCTGCACGACCGCGCCGGACGTTTCGCCGCCCGCGACGACGAACTTGCGCACGCCGAGTTCGTGCAGCCCGCGGGCGATCGCCGCGAGCGTGCTTTCGACGAGATGGCCGGCCGCGTCGACGCCGAGCGCCTGCTGCACGGCTTTCACCTCGTCGGGCGTGGCCGTTGCGTAGATCAGCACGGGCTGCGGCAGGTGCGCGCGCGCAAACGCGAGCGCCTGCTCCACGACGGGCTCGCCGCGCGAGGCCGCGAGCGGATCGATGCGGAAGCTCGGCCGCGTCGCGCGCCACGCGGCGACCTGTGCGTTGGTGGCTTTCGACGCGCTGCCGGCGAGTACCGCCGACAGGCCGTCGATGCGCGGCAGCGACGCCGCGTTGTCGCGCTCGGGCAGTTGCTCCGCGCGGCGGAAATTCGCGGGCAGGCCGAGCGCGATGCCCGAGCCGCCGGTGACGAGCGGCAGGCCTGCGCACGCTTCGCCGAGTACGTAGAGATCGCGGTCCGACAGCGCGTCGGCGATCGCGAAACGGGCGCCTTCCGCGCGCAGCTGGTCGATCCGCGCGCGCACGGCGGCCGCGCCGAGCGCGATCGTGTCGTAGCGGATCAGGCCGACCGGCGACTGCGTCTGCCGTTGCAGCACGCGCACGAGGTTCGTGTCCTTCATCGGCGTGAGCGGATGATTCTCCATCCCCGATTCGTTCAGCAGCACGTCGCCGACGAACAGGTGGCCGCGATAGATCGTGCGGCCGTTCTCGGGGAATGCCGGGCACGCGACCGTGAAGTCGCCGCCGGCCGCGTCGAGCAGCGCGTCGGCCACCGGCCCGATGTTGCCCGCGTCGGTCGAATCGAACGTCGAGCAGTACTTGAAGAAGAACTGGCGGCACCCTTGCGCGCGCAACCATTCGTACGCGGCGAGCGATTGCGCGACGGCGTCGGCGGCGGGAATCGTGCGCGACTTCAGCGCGACGACGATCGCGTCGGCGTCGACGATCGTGTCGGCAGCGGCGCCGTCGGCGGGCACGCCGATCGTCTGCACGGTGCGCATGCCGCTCTTGACGAGCATGTTCGCGAGATCGGTCGCGCCGGTGAAATCGTCGGCGATGCAGCCGAGCAGGGGACGGGAAGCGGAAGCGGTCATGGCAAAAGCGTCGTTCGAATCAGCGGGCGGGCGGCAGCGTGATGCCGGGGAAAGTCTTGATCACGGCGGAATCGTCCTCGCCGCCGTGGCCGGCGCTCGACGCGCTCATGAACATCTGGTGCGCGGTGGCCGACAGCGGCAGCGGGAATTTGCTGCGGCGCGCGGTATCGAGCACGAGGCCGAGATCCTTTACGAAGATGTCGACGGCCGACAGCGGCGTGTAGTCGCCGTTCAGGATGTGCGGCACACGGTTCTCGAACATCCACGAATTGCCGGCGCTGTGCGTGATCACGTCGTACAGCGCGTCGGCATCGACACCTTCGCGCAGGCCCAGCGCCATCGCCTCGGCGGCCGCCGCGATATGCACGCCGGCCAGCAACTGGTTGATGATCTTCACTTTCGAGCCGATGCCGTGCGCGTCGCCCAGGCGGTACACCTTGCCGGCGATCGCGGCGAGCACGTCCTCGCAGCCGGCATAGGCGGCGGCCGGGCCCGACGTCATCATCGTCATCTCGCCGGAGGCCGCGCGCGCCGCGCCGCCCGACACGGGCGCGTCGAGCATCTGCAGGCCCGCAGCCTCGATGCGCGCGCCGAGCGCGACCGCGAATTCGGGCGCGACGGTCGCGCTCGCGATCACGACGCCGCCCGGCTTCATCGCCGCGACCGCGCCGTGTTCGCCGAACAGCACCGTTTCCGTTTGCGCGGCATTGACGACGAGCGTGACGACGACGTCGCACTGCGCGCCGAGTTCGGCCGGCGTCGCACAGGCGATGCCGCCTTCGGCGGCGAACGCCTGCAGCACGGTGTCGCGCACGTCGCATGCGTGGACGCGCAGCCCGGCGCGCAGCAGCGAGCGTGCGACGCCGAGGCCCATCGCGCCGAGGCCGATGACTCCAACATTTCGTGACATGGTCAACCTTGATCGATTCGGGAGAGGTTCGTGACGGCGGCGCTGCCGGGAACGGCCGCGCCGCCGGCTTTCAGCAGATGCCGGCTTCCGCGAGACGGCGGGCGGCGTTGTACATGTGCGTGCGCGCCGCGTTGCGGGCGGCCATCGGGTCGCGCGCGCGGATCGCGTCGGCGATCGCCGCGTGTTCGTCGCGCACCTGGCGCGAGAAGTCCTCGCGCGTCGCTTCGTTGCGCCGCGTGACCTTCACGCCGGCTTCGAGGTACTGGTTCAGGAACTGCAGCGTCTTCAGGAAATACGGGTTGCCGGTGACGGCCGCGATCGTGCGGTGGAACGCGACGTCTTCCGCGACGCCGTCGCGCCCTTCGGCCACCGCTTCGTCGATCTTGCGCAGCGCGTCGTCGATGTCGGCCATGTCGTCGGCGGTGTGGTGCAGCGCGGCTTCGGCCGCGACTTCAGCCTCGATCGCGCGGCGCACCGCGAGCAGGTGCGGCAGCGAGCTCGCCTCGACGGCTTCCGCGTAGTCGATCCGCAGCGGCCGGATCGCGCCGTGCTGGTTCACGAACACGCCGCTGCCCTGGCGCGGCTCGACCACGCCTTCGTTCTTCAGCCGCGAGATCGCCTCGCGGATCACGGTGCGGCTCACGCCGAATTCGTGCGCGAGCACGGCCTCGGTCGGCAGCTTGCCGGTGGCCGAGAAGCTGCCCACTTCGATCTGCTTGAGCAGTTGCTGCGCGACATGGTCGCTCATCGCGCGGGCGGGAATTTTCTCGAACATGATGCTCAGGTTTGTAAGGTGATGTGGTCATCATACAAATTTGAGCGGGCATCAGCATCCGGGATAACCCTCGTTTTACGGCGGTGAACGTCGGCTAAGTTGACTGGAACCGGTTCCAAAAGCGGCGAAACCGATGTGAACGTGTGTCGATCCGCAATCGACGGGGGAGGCGGATGCGCGCCCGGGGGCGTTCAGTCGGCGATGTCTTCGACCGGATCGGCCGACCCGTCGGGCGTCGCGGCGACTTCAGCCACGTCGCCGCCGCGCTCGCGATACGTCGCCGGCGGCACGCCGAACTGCTTGCGGAATTCGCGCCCGAGGTGCGACGCATCGGCGAATCCGCAGCTCGACGCGATATCGGCGACCGTGCGGTCCGAACTCGTCAGCAGCCACGCGGCGGTACGCAGCCGCACCTGTTTCGCGAAGGCCTGCGGGCTCTTGCCGGTCTCCGCCTTGAACAGCCGTTCGAGCTGCCGCGTCGACAGGTCGAGCTTGCACGCGAGTTCCTCGAGCGGCAGCGCCCGCCCGACGTGCTGTTCCATCAGAAGAATCGCGCGCTTGACCTTCGGATGCGTCGCCGGTTCGAGGCCCGGCGGATGCGGCTGCGGCGCATTGCCTTTCTGCATCTCGCCGACCAGCAGGATGCGCAGCGCCTTCTGCACGGTCGCGTGATCGAAATGGCGCAGCAGGATCGCGGCGGCGACGTCGATCGACGCGCGGCCGCCCGAGCACGTGATCCGGCGCCGGTCGATCACGAACAGCCGGTCGGCGATCAGCAGGTCGGGATCGGCGGACGGAAAGCGCTCGATGAAATCCCAGTAATGGAACCAGCTCACGCAGGTGCGGTAGCCGTCGAGCACGCCGGCGCGCATCAACGTGAACACGCCGGTGCAGATGCCGACGACCGTCGCGCCGTCCGCCGCCGCGCGGCGGACGAAATCGAGCGTTTCAGGGCCGGCCTGCGGCCCCGAATGCAGCAGCCCGCCGACCACCACCACATAGTCGAACGGCTCGGCCGCGTCGAACGTCTCCCACGGCGTGATCTGGATCCCGCAACTCGCGCGCACCGGCGCGAGCGTCTCGCCGATCACGCTCCACGCGCAGCGCACCGGCTTGCTGTAGTCGCCGTCGTCGGCCGACAGCCGCAGCATGTCGACGAAGCCGGAGAAGGCCGTCAGCGTGAAGTTCGGCAGCAGCACGATGCCGAAGCGGATGCGCCGCGGCGCGGGTTCTGCGAGGGGGGAAGCGGGTACGTCGGGGATCATCGCGGCCAATCTCGTCACGCCGGGCAGGCGGTCTCACTCGTTTCACTCGGTTTGCGGGTTACGGCTGCCGGGGCGGCGCGGATGCAGCCAGCGTCGCCGATCGGCCGCGGCCGGACTTGTGGTTTTTCGTCGCGAACCATCGCCAAAACGCACTTTCGGGCCGGCCGGGGCGGCGCTTGGCGGCGCTATCCCACGCCGATGCCGTTTTTGTTCTATCGGCCGATTTTACGCTTTGATGTACTGGGGCCCAACGACATTTCACGCATGCAACCCAAAGGAAGCCAGATGAACGTCAGCGCGTTCGACCTGTTCAAGATCGGCATCGGCCCGTCCAGTTCGCATACGGTCGGCCCGATGATCGCCGCGTGCCGCTTCGCGTCGCACGTCGAGGACGCGAACCTGCTCGGCTTCGTGCGCCGCGTGCGGGTCGAGCTGTACGGCTCGCTCGGCGCGACCGGCAAGGGCCACGGCACCGACAAGGCCGTGTTGCTCGGCCTCGAGGGCCACCTGCCCGACACGATCGATCCGGACCTGATCGAGCCGCGGCTCGCCGCGATCCGCGCGGAGAAGACGCTGTCGCTGCTCGGCAAGCAGACGGTGCGCTTCGACGAGAAGGAACACATCGGCTTCTATCGCAAGCTGATGAGCGGCACGAGCATCGTGCACCCGAACGGGATGCGCTTCCAGGCATTCGACGAACACGGCCAGTTGCTCGTCGAGAAGGAGTATTACTCGGTCGGCGGCGGCTTCGTCGTGAACCGCGACGGCGATCGCGTGAACGGCGTGCGGGCGGCGGTCGACGTGCCGTATCCGTTCCGCACCGGCGACGACCTGATGCGCCAGTGCCGCGAACACGGGCTGTCGATCGCCGAACTGATGCTGCGCAACGAATGCGCGCTGCGCCCCGCCGACGAAGTGCGCGCCGGGTTGCTCGCGATCTGGCGCACGATGGCCGCCTGCGTCGAGCGCGGCTGCAAGGTCGAGGGAGACCTGCCGGGCCCGATGCGCGTGAAGCGTCGCGCGGCCGAGTTGAATGGCCGCCTGCGTGCGCGTTCGGAAGAGTCGCTGCGCGATCCGCTGTCGATGCTCGACTGGGTCAACCTGTATGCGATGGCCGTGAACGAAGAGAACGCGGCCGGCGGCCGGGTCGTCACCGCGCCGACCAACGGCGCGGCCGGCGTGATCCCCGCGGTGCTGCACTACTACGTGAAGTTCGTGCCGGGCTCGAACGAAGCCGGCATCGTCGAATTCCTGCTGACGGCCGCGGCGATCGGGATCATCTACAAGGAAACCGCGTCGATCTCCGGCGCGGAAGTCGGCTGCCAGGGCGAAGTGGGCGTCGCATGCTCGATGGCCGCCGCCGCGCTCGCCGCCGTGATGGGCGGCACGCCCGACCAGGTCGAGAACGCGGCCGAGATCGGCATGGAGCACAACCTCGGGATGACCTGCGACCCGGTCGGCGGGCTCGTGCAGATCCCGTGCATCGAGCGCAACGCGATGGGCGCGATCAAGGCGCTGAACGCATCGCGCATGGCGCTCAAGGGCAATGGCCAGCACTACGTATCGCTCGATTCCGTGATCAAGACGATGCGCGAAACCGGCGCCGACATGAAGACGAAATACAAGGAAACGTCGCGCGGCGGCCTCGCCGTGAACGTCATCGAATGCTAACGAAGGATCCAAACATGAGCCGCTACTCGATATTCAGCCTGTTCCGCAACGGCCTCTCGTATCACGAGAACTGGGAGAAGCAGTGGAAGAGCCCGGAGCCGAAGAAGGAATACGACGTCGTGATCGTCGGCGGCGGCGGCCACGGCCTCGCGACCGCGTACTACCTCGCGAAGGAACACGGGATCACGAACGTCGCGATCCTCGAGAAGGGCTGGATCGGCGGCGGCAACACCGCGCGCAACACGACGATCGTGCGCTCGAACTATCTGTGGGACGAATCGGCCGCGCTGTACGAGAAGGCGATGAAGCTGTGGGAAGGGCTGTCGCAGGACCTGAACTACAACGTGATGTTCAGCCAGCGCGGCGTGATGAACCTCGCCCACACGCTGCAGGACGTGCGCGACACCGAGCGCCGCGTGAACGCGAACCGGCTGAACGGTGTCGATGCCGAATTCCTGACGCCCGCGCAGATCAAGGAAATCGAGCCGACCATCAACCTGAACAGCCGCTACCCGGTGCTCGGCGCATCGATCCAGCGCCGTGCGGGTGTCGCGCGTCACGACGCGGTGGCCTGGGGCTTCGCACGCGGCGCGGACCGCGCCGGCGTGGATATCATCCAGAACTGCCAGGTCACGGGCATTCGCCGCGAAGGCGGCGCGGTGGTCGGCGTCGACACGGTGAAGGGCTTCATCAAGGCGAAGAAGGTCGCGGTGGTCGCCGCCGGCAACACGACGACGCTCGCCGACATGGCCGGCGTGCGTCTGCCGATCGAAAGCCACCCGCTGCAGGCGCTGGTGTCGGAGCCGATCAAGCCGGTCGTCAACTCGGTGATCATGTCGAACGCGGTGCACGCGTACATCAGCCAGTCCGACAAGGGCGACCTCGTGATCGGCGCCGGTATCGACCAGTACACGGGCTTCGGCCAGCGCGGCAGCTTCCACATCATCGAAAGCACGCTGCAGGCGATCGTCGAGATGTTCCCGGTGTTCTCGCGCGTGCGGATGAACCGCCAGTGGGGCGGCATCGTCGACGTGTCGCCGGACGCGTGCCCGATCATCACCAAGACCGACGTGAAGGGCCTCTATTTCAACTGCGGCTGGGGCACCGGCGGCTTCAAGGCGACGCCCGGCTCGGGCTGGGTGTTCGCGCACACGATCGCCCGCGACGAACCGCATCCGCTGAACGCACCGTTCGCGCTCGACCGCTTCTACACGGGCCATCTGATCGACGAGCACGGCGCCGCTGCCGTCGCGCACTAACCGCACTGAGGAGAAAGAAACATGTTGCTGATCGAATGTCCGTGGTGCGGGCCGCGCGCCGAATCCGAGTTCACGTGCGGCGGTGAAGCCGACATCGTGCGCCCGGTGGCGAACGAGACCATGACCGACCGCGAATGGGGCGAATACGTGTTCATGCGCGAGAACAAGCGCGGGCTCCACAAGGAGCAATGGCTGCACACGCAGGGCTGCCGCCGCTGGTTCAAGGTCACGCGCGACACGGTGACCTACGATATCAAGGGCTACGAAAAGTTCGGTGGGGCTGCCAACAGTGGCGCAGCTGCCGGCAACGCACACGAAGAGGGCACGAGCAAATGAGCCAGAAAGACCGCCTCGGCACCGGTGGCCGCATCAATCGCGCGATTCCGTTGACGTTCACGTTCAACGGCCGCACGTACCAGGGCTTCCAGGGCGACACGCTCGCGTCCGCGCTGCTCGCGAACGGCGTGCATTTCGTCGCGCGCAGTTTCAAGTACCACCGTCCGCGCGGGATCGTGACGGCGGACGTCGCGGAACCGAATGCCGTCGTGCAGCTCGAAACCGGCCCGTACACGGTGCCGAACGCGCGCGCGACCGAGATCGAGCTGTACCAGGGGCTCGTCGCGACCAGCGTGAACGCGGAGCCGACGCTCGAGAACGACAAGTACGCGATCAACCAGAAGTTCTCGCGCTTCATGCCGGCCGGGTTCTACTACAAGACCTTCATGTGGCCGCGCAACATGTGGCCGAAGTACGAAGAGAAGATCCGCGAAGCGGCCGGCCTCGGCAAGGCGCCCGAAGTGCTCGACGCCGATCGCTACGACAAATGCTACGCGCACTGCGACGTGCTCGTGGTCGGCGGTGGCCCGTCGGGCCTCGCCGCCGCGCATGCGGCCGCCACGGCCGGCGCGCGCGTGATTCTCGTCGACGACCAGCGCGAACTCGGCGGCAGCCTGCTGTCGTGCCGCGCGGAGATCGACGCGAAGCCCGCGCTGCAATGGGTCGAGAGGATCGAGGCCGAACTGCGCAAGCTGCCCGACGTGACGATCCTGTCGCGCAGCACCGCGTTCGGCTATCAGGACCACAACCTCGTGACGGTCACGCAACGCCTCACCGATCACCTGCCGGTGTCGATGCGCAAGGGCACGCGCGAATTGCTGTGGAAGGTCCGCGCGAAACGCGTGATCCTCGCGACCGGCGCGCACGAGCGGCCGATCGTGTTCGGCAACAACGACCTGCCGGGCGTGATGCTGGCGGGCGCGGTGTCGACCTACGTGCATCGCTTCGGCGTGCTGCCGGGCCGCAACGTGGTCGTGTTCACGAACAACGACCGCGCCTATCAGACCGCGCTCGACCTGAAGGCGTGCGGCGCGAAGGTGACGGTCGTCGATTCCCGCGCGTCGTCGAACGGCGCGCTGCCGGCCGCTGCGAAGCGGCAGGGCGTGACGGTGATGAGCGGCGCGGTCGTCACGGCCGCTTCGGGCAAGTGGCGCGTATCGTCGGTCGACGTCGCGTCCTACTCGAACGGCCAGACCGGCGGCAAGCTGCAGACGCTGCCGTGCGACCTCGTCGCGATGTCGGGCGGCTTCAGCCCGGTGCTGCACCTGTTCGCGCAATCGGGCGGCAAGGCGTGCTGGAACGACGAGAAGGCGTGCTTCCTGCCGGGCAAGCCCGTGCAGGCGGAAGCGAGCATCGGCGCGGCGGCCGGCGAATTCGGGCTCGCCCGTGCGCTGCGGCTCGCGGTGGATGCGGGCGTCGAAGCGGCGAAGGCCGCGGGCTTCACGGCCGCGCAGCGTCCGGCCGCACCGCAGGTCGCGGAAACCGTCGAAGGCGCGCTGCATCCGTTGTGGCTCGTCGGCAGCCGCGAGGCGGCCGCGCGCGGGCCGAAGCAGTTCGTCGACTTCCAGAACGACGTTGCCGCCGCCGACATCCTGCTCGCCGCGCGCGAAGGCTTCGAATCGGTCGAGCACGTGAAGCGCTACACGGCGATGGGCTTCGGCACCGACCAGGGCAAGCTCGGCAACATCAACGGGATGGCGATCCTCGCGGGCGCGCTCGGCAAGACGATTCCGGAAACGGGCACGACGACGTTCCGCCCGAACTACACGCCCGTGTCGTTCGGCACGTTCGCGGGCCGCGAGACGGGCGACTTCCTCGACCCGATCCGCAAGACGGCCGTGCACGAATGGCACGTCGAGCACGGCGCGATGTTCGAGGACGTCGGCAACTGGAAGCGGCCGTGGTATTTCCCGAAGAACGGCGAGGATCTCCATGCGGCCGTGAAGCGCGAATGCCTCGCGGTGCGCAACGGCGTCGGCATTCTCGATGCGTCGACGCTCGGCAAGATCGACATCCAGGGCCCGGACGCGGTGAAGCTGCTGAACTGGATGTACACGAACCCGTGGAACAAGCTCGAGATCGGCAAGTGCCGCTACGGGCTGATGCTCGACGAAAACGGGATGGTGTTCGACGACGGCGTGACCGTGCGCCTCGCCGACCAGCATTTCATGATGACGACCACCACTGGCGGCGCGGCGCGCGTGCTGACGTGGCTCGAGCGCTGGCTGCAGACCGAATGGCCCGACATGAAGGTGCGGCTCGCGTCCGTCACCGATCACTGGGCGACGTTCGCGGTGGTCGGCCCGAAGAGCCGCAAGGTCGTGCAGAAGGTGTGTCAGGACATCGACTTCGGCAATGAGGCGTTCCCGTTCATGAGCTACCGCAACGGCACGGTTGCCGGCGCGAAGGCGCGCGTGATGCGGATCAGCTTCTCGGGCGAACTCGCCTACGAAGTGAACGTGCCGGCGAATGCGGGCCGCGCGGTGTGGGAAGCGCTGATGGCGGCCGGCGCCGAGTTCGACATCACGCCGTACGGCACGGAAACGATGCACGTGCTGCGCGCGGAGAAGGGCTACATCATCGTCGGCCAGGACACCGACGGCTCGATCACGCCGTACGACCTCGGGATGGGCGGGCTCGTCGCGAAGTCGAAGGACTTCCTCGGCAAGCGTTCGCTGTCGCGTTCGGATACCGCGAAGGAAGGCCGCAAGCAGTTCGTCGGCCTGCTGACCGAAGACGAACAGTTCGTGCTGCCGGAAGGCGCGCAGATCGTCGCGAAGGACACGCAGGTGTCGGCGGTCGATCCGACGCCGATGATCGGCCACGTGACGTCCAGCTACTACAGCCCGATCCTGAAGCGCTCGATCGCGCTCGCGGTGGTGAAGGGCGGCCTGAACAAGATGGGCGAGAGCGTCGTGATTCCGCTGGCCAATGGCAAGCGCATCACCGCGAAGATTTCGAGCCCGGTTTTCTACGATACCGAAGGGGTGCGTCAGCATGTGGAATGAAACGAGAAACCAGACGCAGGTGGCGGGTGCGGGCGGCGTGACGCTTGAATCGCCGTTCGTCGGCGCGGCCGACGTGCTGAAGGCGCACCAGGCGCGCGCATCGAAGAAGTTCACGCTGCGCGAGCGGCCGTTCCTCGATCTCGTCAACGTGCGCGGCGAGTTGAACGATCCGGCATTCGTCGCCGCGTTCGAGCGCGTGGTGGGCTGCCGGCCGCCCGCGCAGCCGAACACGGTGGCGCGCGGCGCCGAGTACGACGTGCTGTGGCTCGGCCCCGACGAATGGCTCGTGCGGTCGAACGGGCCGGTTCAGGCCGGCGTGCTCGAGGCGAAGCTGGCGGAGGCCGTGCAGGGCTCGTACGCGGCGGCCGTCGACGTCGGCAGCGGCTATACGGTCGTCGAGATCAGCGGCGAACGCGTGCGCGACGTGATCGCGCGCGGCTGCCCGCTCGACCTGCATCCGCGCGTGTTCAAGCCGGGCCAGTGCGCGCAGTCGCACTACTTCAAGTCGCCGATCACGCTGATCCCGACCGGCGACGACACGTTCGAGATCGTCCTGCGTCGCAGCTTCGCCGACTATTTCGTGCGCATCATGCTCGACGCCGCGGCGCCGCTCGTCTCATGAAGCCGTTCGACGAACCGTTCGTGGCGATCGACGCGCCGCGCCTGCGCGGGCGCGGCTGGAGCGTGTTCGTCGACGAACTGAAGGTGCCCGCGCGGATCGGCATTCACGCGCACGAGCACGAGGCGCCGCAGCCGATCGTGATCGATGCGCGGCTCGGGTATCGCTGCGAGCCGAGCGAGCAGGGCGAGTGGATCGATTACGACGGGTACTGCGCGCGCGTTGCGTCGTTCCTGTCGCACAAGCCGCATACGCGGCTGCTGGAGACGCTCGTCGCGGATGTCGCGGTGCTGTCGTTCCGCGAATGGCCGGCGCTGGAATCGCTGACGCTGTCGATGTACAAGCCGAAGATCCGGCCGGGGACGAAGCGCGTCGGCGTGTCGCTCGACTGGACGCGCGGCGATTACCTGCGGTGGACGGGGACGGCGGGGCAGCTTTGATCAGAGGGGGCCGGATCAAGGCACGAGGGAGGTGATCCGGCGATTCCATGGGGCGGCGGCGCGAATGCGCCGCCGCACTCGTTTACGTTCCTGCATGCACTTACTTCGCGTTGCGGTTCGCGGCGGGCGCCGCTGACGGATCGCTGACCGGCACCATGTGTGCCTTCGCGTTGTTCGCATCGCTCCCGGTATTCGCGCTTTTCGCATCGTCCTCGGGTTCGAGCACGAACCGGAACGCATCGACGCGCTGCATCACTTTCGCCGCATACGCACTCGATCCGCCGCTGTAGCTCTTCAACCCGGCCTGCACGTTGCCGCCGGCCGCCTTCACGTAGCCCGACAGAATGCGCGAGCCGACCTCGACGTTCGCATTCGGCTCGGTGAGATCCTTCACGTTGCGCAGCATGCCGCGGTGCGCGGACGGTACGACCTGCATCAACCCGGTCGCGCCATGCTGGCCGCGCGCCTTTTCCTGGAAGCGCGATTCGATCGAAATAATCGCGTAAACGAGTGCCGGCGGCAGCGAATATTTCGTCGCAGTGACGCTCACGATATCGGCGAGCTTCGCGGCGCGTTCCTTCGCGACGCCGAATTTCTTCGTCAGGTAGGACGTGATGCGGCGGTTTGCTTCGTTGGGCTGATCGTTGGCGAGCGGTGCGGATGCGTCGCCTGGCGCGGATGCGGCTGCTTCGGGCGCAGAGGCAGGCAAGGCGGGCGCCTGCTGCGCCGCGGCGGGTTGCGCAATGCCGAGCGAAAGCACGATCAGCCAGAAGAACCGTCGTCGCATGGTCGAGTGCGGGGAAATGGGAGGCGCATAGTATATCGACCAATCGCGGCCGGTGGTCGAGGGCGAGTTCGAGTGAAAGCGACGTGTAGGCTTGTCACGTTCGCGACGATCGACGCGCCGATCGTTGCGCGGACACGCATCGGAGTCCGGATGAACCGGGCGTTTCCGTCCTCTCCTGCGATTCGCCCCGCGGTATCGCGGCAATGTCGTCGGCTCGCGTGTCCCATGCCGGCGGCAGTTCGGGCCCGATTTGCGAATCGGCGCGAACGAAACGCTAGTTGATGATCTCGCCCATACCGGTTTCGACGCGGGCTCTGAGCTGCTGGATGAACTCGGGATCGTACGGTTCCCAGCGATCGAGTTCGCCGACGATCTTCAAAGGCGACGTGCTTCGATACGAGCGCGTCGGATTGCCGGGGAATTTCTTGTCCGTGACGTTCGGGTCGTTTTCGAATTCGCCGGTGGGTTCGACGATATAGACCCGCGGCCGGCCGTCGCCCTTGGCCATTTCCGCGGCCAGGCCGGCGCCTTTGGGCAGGGCCGTGAAATAAATGTGATTCATCACGACGTCGTCCCGATAATTCGACCGGAAGCCTGCCGTCAGCAAGTCGCCGATCCGCAAATCCGCTTTCGTGCCATGAAAAAACGGGCCGGTGTCGAGGACAGACATGGTTGCTCCTTCGGAAAATTGCGCAACGGCTGCTAGGCGCGCCGCGCGCTCGCTACCCGCGCAATCGCGCCGATCGCATCGCTGACGAGCACCGCGAGCAAGCCGACGATCACGCCGCCTTGCAGCACGAATGCGGTGTTCGACGTCTGCAGGCCCGCGATGATCACGTCGCCGAGCCCGCGCGCGGCAACCGTCGAGCCGATCGTCGCGGTGCCGAGATTGATCACGACCGCGAGGCGGATGCCGTTGACGATCACCGGGAACGCGAGCGGCAGCTCGACGGACACCAGTTGCTGCCACCCGCTCATCCCCATCCCGCGTGCGGCGTCGACGACGTCGCGCGGCACGTCCTCGAGCCCCGCGATCGTGCTTTCGAAAACCGGCAGGAGCCCGTACAACACGAGCGCGATCAGCACGGGTTTCAATCCGAAGCCGACTGCCGGCACCGCGAGCGCGAGCACGGCGACCGGCGGGAAGGTCTGGCCGATATCGACGACGCTGCGCGCGACCGGCAGGAAATCGGCGCCGAACGGACGCGTGACCGCGATGCCCGCCGAGACCGCGACGATCGTGCCGATCAGGCTCGACAGCGCGACCGTGCCGAGATGCGCGAGTGTGAGATCGAGCAGGCTCGCCCGATCGTAGATCACCGGCGCGCCGTTGTCCGCGAACGGCGCGAACAGGCCCTGCAGCCAGGCCGGGCGCAACAACAGCACGAGCAGCAGCGCGAGCGCGGCCGCGCGGGCGACGTACGCGGGAAGCGACGGCCGCTTGGGCCCCACGCTGCTGCGCGTCGTCATGCGGGCTGCCTCGCGTGCGAGCGGATCGCGTCGAGCGTGATGCGACGGGGGCCGTGTGCGTGGCGGTCGCCGGCGGCGGTATCGTCGACGGGCAGCGCGTCGACACCGCGCCACAACAATTCGGACACCGCATCGCGCAGTGTGCGCGTCGCGGCGATCGGTTCGCCGTCGGCGTGGCCGGCTTCGGCCACGGCGTCGATCGGCGTGAGCGCGAGCAGGCGCAGCGGCCGGTCGACGCCCGCGACGAGCTGTTCGACCACCCCCGCTGCCGGCCGGCCGAGAATCTCGGCGGGCGACGCGACCTGCAGCAGCCGGCCGCCGTCCATCACCGCGATCGTGTCGCCGAGCTTCAGCGCTTCCTCGATATCGTGCGTGACGATCACCACGGTGATGCCGAGGCGGCGCTGCAGCGCGAACAGGTCGTCCTGCGCCTTGTTGCGGATGATCGGATCGAGCGCGCCGAACGGTTCGTCCATCAGCAGCATCGCGGGCTCGGCGGCGAGGGCGCGCGCCACCCCGACGCGCTGCTGCTGGCCGCCCGACAGTTCGTGCGGCAGCTTGCCGGCGAATTCGGCCGGCGCGAGGTGGAACAGGTCGAGCAGTTCGTTCACGCGCGCGGCGATGCGCTCGGCCGGCCAGCCGAGCAGGCGCGGCACGGTCGCGATGTTGCGCGCGACGCTCCAGTGCGGAAACAGCCCGTGCCCCTGGATCGCATAGCCGATGCCGCGGCGAAGTTGCTCGGGTGCGACCGTCGCCGTATCGACGCCGTCGATGCGGATCGTGCCGCTGGTCGGCGCGATCAGCCGGTTGATCATGCGCAGCAGCGTCGACTTGCCGCTGCCCGATGCGCCGACGAGCGCGGTGATCGTGCCGCGCTGCATCGTCAGCGATACGTCGTCGACGGCGACCACGTCGCCGAAGCGTTTGCCGACTCGTTCGATCTCGATCATCCTGCACGTCCCTTCGCGAGCGACGTCGCGGCTTCGAACACGACGGCGGCCGCCAGTGCGAGCGCGATCGTCGGGATCGCGCCGAGCAGCACGAGATCGGCGGCCGATTGACCGATCCCCTGGAAGATGAAGGTGCCGAATCCGCCGCCGCCGATCAGCGCGGCAACCGCGGTCAGCCCGATGTTCTGCACGAGCACGATGCGCACGCCGCTCAGGATCACCGGCAGCGCGAGCGCGAGGTCGACGCGCAGCAGCCGCTGCACGCGCGTCATGCCCATCGCGCGGGCCGCTTCGGTCACGTGCGGCGGCACCTGTTCGAGCCCGACCACGACGCTCGACGCGATCGGCAGCAGCGAGTAGAGGAACAACGCGAGCACGGCCGGCGCGACGCCGATCCCGCGAATGCCGAGCGCGGCCGCGAGCGGCACGTGCGCGGCGAGCAGGCCGAGCGGCGCCATCATCAGCCCGTACATCGCGATGCTGGGGATCGTCTGCACGATATTGAGCACCGGCATCGCGACGGTGCGCACCGCCGCGATGCGCGCACAGGCGATGCCGAGCGGCACGCCGGCCACGAGCGCGGCGGCGACCGAGCCGCCCGCGAGCGACACGTGACGAATCGCTTCGCGCCAGAAATCGTCGCTGCGCACCGCGTATTCGCGCATCACGGAGAGGCCGTCCCACCAGCCGCTCGCGAGCGGCACGGCAACCGCCGCGATCGCGACGGCGAGCGCGGCGAGACGCCGCCACGGGCCGAACGCGAGGCGCGCGAGCGCGTCGGCGATGAGCACGGCCCACGCGAACAGCAGCAACCAGACGCCGGCGTCGGGCGACACGCGGGCCAGCACGTCGTCGGGCGCGACGACGTGCGTCGCGGCCGCGCCGACCGCATACGCGAGCGTCGCGAGCCCTGCGCAGCCGGCCGCGAGCCGCCACGCGGGGCGGCTCGCCGTCATCGCCCACAGCGCGCCGACGGTCCACAGCGCGGCCAGCGCGGCGCCCTGCATCGCCGGCAGCGCGGCGAACACCGACAGCCCGGTGCCGGCCGCGATCCGGTTCGGCCGCAGCACCGCGAACGACAGGCCGAACACGGCGACGATCGTCAGGATGCCGATCAGGATGCCGACCTTGTCGAGCGTGACGCGCCGCGCGGACGCGGCCGCGCGCTCCGTCATTTCACGAAACCCTTCGCTTTCAGGTAGCTTTTCGCGACGCCGGCCGCCGGCTCGCCGTTGAGCTGGATGCGGGCGTTCAGCGATTGCAGCGTCTTCAGGTCGAGGCTCGCGAACACGGGCTTGAGCAAGTCGGCAATCTGCGGATGCGCTTTCAGCGCGGCTTCGCGGATCACCGGCGCCGGCGCGTAGACGGGCTGCACGTGCTTGTCGTCGTCGAGCACCGCGAGGCCGCTCGATGCGATGCCGCCGTCGGTGCCGTAGACCATCGCGGCGTTCACGCCGTCGGTCTGGTTCGCGGCGGCCTTGATCGTCGCGGCCGTGTCGCCGCCGGACAGCACGACGAGCTGCTCGGGCTTCAGCTTGAAGCCGTACGCTTTCTCGAACGACGGCAGCGCCGATGCGCTGTTCACGAATTCGGCCGAGGCCGCGAGCTTCACCTTGCCGCCGCCGGCCACCCACTTGCCGAAGTCGGAGAAGGTCTTCAGGTGCTGCGACTGAGCGACGGGCGCAAGCAGCGCGACGCCCCACGTGTTGTTCGCGGGCGCCGGGGCGAGCCACACGAGATGGTTCGCCGCGTAGTCGAGTTTTTTCGCGGTGTCGTAGCCCTGGCTCGCGTTCTTCCACACCGGGTCGTCGGCCTTGTTGAAGAAGAACGCGGCGTTGCCCGTGTATTCGGGGTAGACGTCGATCTCGCCGCTCGTGAGCGCCTTGCGCACGATCGGCGTCGTGCCGAGCGCGATCTTTTCGGTGACGGGAATGCCGTGGGCCTTCAGCACCTGCGAAATGAGGTTGCCGAGCAGGTTGCCTTCGGTGTCGATTTTCGACGACACCACGACGGGCGTGTCGGCGTGCGCGCCGGGCGCCACGATGGCGGCGGCGAACGCGAGGCCCAGGATCCGGGCGGGCAGGGCGAGCTTCATCGGGGCCAATCTCCAGGACGGGGGCGTACGCCGAAAGTTACTTGACTGAGCGGGCTTTGGCAAACCGCGTGCGGCGGCGTGTCCACAGCCGGTGTGGGGATAACCCGCATCCGTCATGCGGGCTTGTTACACTGAAATTCGTTCCCCGCCTGCGGACATTTGCTGACATGAAGCCCGAGCTGCTGGTCCTCATCGCGCTGCGCGGCGACGCGCATCGCGAGATCGCCGCGTCGTTCGACGTGCGTTATGCCCCGACGCCCGATACGCGCGAACGCGCGATCGCCGAACACGGCAGCACGATTCGCGCGGTGCTGACCAACGGCAGCACCGGGCTGACCGCCGCCGAGATCGACCGGCTGCCGCAACTCACGTTCGTCAGCGCGCTCGGCGCGGGCTACGAGCACATCGACGTCGCGCATGCGAAGGCGCGCGGCATTGTCGTGGTCACGGGCGCCGGCACCAACGACGATTGCGTCGCCGATCACGCGTTCGCGCTGCTGCTCGCGGCGGTGCGCAACGTCGTGCAGCTCGATGCGAAGACCCGCGCGGGCGTGTGGCGCGACGGGCTGTCGATGCCGCCGAACGTGTCGGGCAAGAAGCTCGGCATCGTCGGGCTCGGCAAGATCGGCGAGAAATGCGCGCGCCGCGCGGCCGGCTTCGACATCGAGATCGGTTATCACAACCGGTCGGAGAAGCCCGTGCCGCATCGCTATTTCGACCGGGTCGACGCGCTCGCGCAGTGGGCCGATTTCCTGATCGTCGCGACGCCGGGCGGCGCGGGCACGCGGCATCTGATCGATCGCACCGTGCTCGACGCGCTCGGCCCCGGCGGCTTTCTCGTCAACGTGTCGCGCGGCAGTGTTGTCGATACCGCTGCTTTGGCGGACGCGCTGCGCGAACGGCGCATCGCGGGCGCGGGGCTCGACGTGTACGAGGGCGAACCGGAGCCGCCGCGTGCGCTGACGGATCTCGACAGCGTCGTGCTCACGCCGCACATGGGCGGCTGGTCGCCCGAGGCGCTCGATCGTTCGGTGCGGCAGTTTCTCGACAACGCGGCGCGGCATTTCGCGGGGCAGCCGGTGTTGACGCCGGTGTGAGCGCCGCGCGGCGGCGTCGAATCAGTCCGCCTGCTTGCAGAATGTCCAGTAGAAATCCGGCAGGTTCGCCGGCTTGTCGGCATCGAGATCGATCCAGCCGAACTGGTGGTGCTCGTCGCTCAGCACGATGTCATGGCGATCGACCTCGCACTGGAAGCACACGATCAGTACGCGCTTGCCCGGCACGACCTCGCACGAGCGGCTGCCCACGTAGCGGATCGCCGACGCGACGATTCCGCATTCTTCCTCCACTTCGCGGGTGACCGCGTCTTCGAGCGATTCGCCCGCTTCGGGCCAGCCGCCCGGCAGCTCCCACTCGTCGCGGGGATTGCGCAGGAACAGGACGGAACGGCCATCGCGAACGATGGCTTTGGCGCTGAGGGGAATCATGGGGGGGGCTCACCGTAGGCATTCGATTGCCGCAGCCTAGCGCAGGTGTTTCCTTCTTGCAGCGATGCCCCCGCCCGCATCGACGCGGATGCGGGCGGGGGAGACGGCAGCGTCAGGCTGCCAGCCGGCGCACGACTACGCGCCCGTCGACGGCGAAGCCAGCGGTACCGTCACCGACGTGCCGGCCGGATCGAGCGTCAGGCCCGTGCCGGGCGTCGGTCGCAGCGTCGCCTCGTAGTCGCTGGAGAGGACGACGAGCCCCAGCCGGTGGCCGGCTTCCAGCCGATAGTCGCGCGGCATGAAGGTCAGCTTCAGGTCGTACGGCATGCCGGGCAGCACCGGTTGCGACACCCACTCGGACAGCCGGTTGCGCGGGTCGGTCCATGCGCGCGTGACGATCGTCGCCGTGCCGTCCGGCGCGCGGTCGACCAGCAGCGCCGTTACGTTCGCGACGCCCGTGAAGGTCAGCCTGACGTGCGCGGTCGCGGTGCCGGAGATGCGCGTGGCGGCTGTCAGCGGGGCCGTCTCGAAGCGGCTGCGGTTTTCGCCGGTCGGCGTGTTCGCCAGCGTGAGCGCGGGAATGCGCGCATCGTCGGTGAAGCGCGCGAGCGGGCCGCCGCTCGGCAGCCGCAGCAGCGTGCCGGTACCGGCGCCGTCGCCGCCCGCGAAGTACGTGACCGGCGTGGCGCGCCGCGCGGCCCAGTCGGCTTCCTTCAGCAGCGTGCCGTCCGCCTGCGCGATCACCGCGCGCGGATCCTGCTCGACGCCGTTGTCATAGCCGATCAGGTAGCGCGTGAACCAGCGGTTCACCTCCGCGGTCCACGCGTCGGCCATGCCCGGCACGCGGGTCGGATCGGTGTGCTTCAGGCGATGCAGCCACAGCTGGGTCGGCACGCCCTGGCGTCGCATCGCCAGATACCACGACGTCGACTGGTCGACGCGCACGTTGTCGTCGGTGAGGCCCTGCGCGACGAGCGCCGGCGCGACCGCGAACCCGGTCGGGATGTCGCGTGCGGCCCAGAACGGCGAATAGTCGCCGGTCTTGCGGTCTTCCTGCTGCAGTGCTTCGTCGATCAGGTGCGTGCAGCGCTCCGGATGCGCGTTGGTCAGCAGCGCCTTGATGTAGACATCGACGTCCTCGCCCTGATAGCCTTCCGGCGCGCGCACGAGGCCGCCCGAGCGGTAGTAGCCGTACATGTTCGACAGCCCGGCGATCGGCACGATCGCGTCGAGCCCGCGCGTGCGCAGGCTGGCGACCATCTTCGGCAGCGTGCCGTCGTACGACACGCCGTACATGCCGACGTGGCCGGTCGACCAGTTCGCGACGACCGTCTTGCCGTTCGCGTCCTTCGCGGTCGCATCGCGGCCGAGCCAGCGGATCACCGACGCCATCGCGACCGATTCGTCGCGCGTCAGGATCGTCGGGCAGCCGTCCGAGCCGGCGGTGCCGAGCGAATCCGCATAGACGATCGTGAAGCCGCGCGGCACGAAATAGCTTTCGATCCACGAGCGGCCGGCGGCAGCCGCTTCGACCTGCTGCAGCATCCGCGACTGAGGCGCTGCGGCCAGGATGCGGGCGGACGCCGATGCCGCGGCACCGGCGGTCGCGGCCGGATGCGGCGTGCCGTCGAGTTCGACGTCGACGTCGTGATTGGGGCTGTCGGCGAGCCCGGCGTAATACGGGCTCGCGAGCACGATGACGGGCGTGCGCGCGCCGTTCGCGGTTTCGGACGGCCGCACGATGCGTACGTGGATGCGGTCGCGCGTGCCGTCGCCGTCGGAATCGACCGGCGTGTCGACCCACGCGTTTTCCTCGATCGTGCCGCCCGACAGCGACGGCTGCACCTGGCCGTTGCTGATCACCGGCTTGTAGCGTCCGCCGCTCGCCGGATTCGCGTACGGCACGCCGGACGGCGAAAAGCGCGACGCGAGCGATGGCGTATTGGCCGTGTCGGCCGCGGCGGAGGCCCCCTCCTGTTGGCCCTGCGCGAGCGCTGACACGCCCGCCACGCTGCCGCCGTCGTCGCCGCCGCACGCGGCGAGCGTCGCGGCCGCCACGAGCGCGGGCAGCCATGCGCACCGCACTCCGGTTCGATGAATGTTCATTGAATCGACCTCGTCTCTTGTGTTTGTCTGGAACCGGCTGGCTCGCGATACGCCCCCTGCGGCCTGGCCGGGTGCTGCGTCGGATGAAGCGGAACTGCACCATCAAAAAACGGCGGGCGAGATGGATGAGCGTCTCGCCCGGTGCCGGCGCGCGTCAGGCGGCGCGCATCCGGCCGGCGTCGAGGCGAGTGCATCGCCCCGAACGGAAATCGTCAGTGCGGCGGTTCGCTGCGAATGCAGGACTGCGAATCAAATGCGGGCATGCCCGGGATTCCTTCAGGTTTCGAATGAAACGGAACGGCACGATGCAATGAGGCGGGAATGTTGCGAACGGCGGTGCTGCAACGGCAGGAAAGCGCGACGCGAGTCGGCACGCTGGCCGGATTGCTTTCCGGAAGCTTGCGCAAAAGTTATCTCAGCGAAATGCCCGTGTCAAACTTTTTTAGTTCGGGTCAAACAAAGTTTCGACGTGTGTGTTGCATGCACGCTCAACTTCCCGGCCATCCGTCCGTAAACAATGAAAAACGCGCTGAAAACGAGAGAGAGGGCAATGACGATTCCGGTCACGGCGGCGGGCGGCCTTACGCTCGCGCAAATGGCACAGGCGGCCCTCGACGGGCGTCAGACGACGGACGCGACCGCGTCCGGCGCACCGCAAGACGAGCCGATCGGCATCCGGGCAATCGACCCGGAAGCGCAGCAGGCGGCGCTGACGAAACAGTTGTCGATGGTGGGCGACCTGTCGATGAAGCTGCGCGGCGTGACCGACGCGCTCGCGACGAGCCTGCGGGACATCGTCGCGAAGCGGCCGGACCTGGCCGATGCGCCATTCGATTTCATGACCGACGCCGGCCGGATCAAGGTGGTGTCGACGACGTTGACCGACAGCGACCGCGCATGGATCGAGTCGACGCTGAATGCGAACGCCGGCCTCGTGCTCGCGACGCGCGCGTTTCACGAGCAGGCCGTCGATATCGCCGCGCAGGGTGCGACCGTGCGAGGCGACACGTTCACGGACAGCGATCGCGCGGCGGCGAGCCAGGGCGCCGACACGCGCTTTCACTTCATGAGCCTGCTCGACCGGTCGGTCGTGGACAACCCGCCGCCCGTGCCGCCCGGTGGGCACTTCACCACGCAGGACGGCACGACGCTGACGATCGCGCCGTCGGCCGGCAGCGCGCGCGGCACGCTCGCGCTGCTGGACGCCGCACGCCAGCTATCGTCGGGCACGGCGATCTTCGTCGATGCGTCCGGCAACAAGTCCTACGGCATGCGCGTGGAACTCGTCAACGTCGGCTTCGACGTGCTCGCCGGCTACACGCCGGACGGCGGCAACAGCGTCGGTTTCCACGAGATCGCGTAACGCCGCGCCAATCGAGCCGGTTGCGTCTACTCGTCGCGCAACGCTTCGGCGGGCCGCACCCGTGCGGCGCGCCAGCTCGGGTACAGCGTCGCGACGCACGACATCAGGAACGCGGCCGACGCGATCTCGATCACGTCGAGCGCCGACAGCTTCGACGGCAGCGCGCTGAGGAAATACACGGACGGCGTCAGGAAGCGGATGCCGAGCAGTTGCTCGATCGCCGGCAGCACCACCGGGATGCTCACCGCGATCGCGCAGCCGAGCGCGACGCCTGCCAGCGTGCCGGCGAGGCCGATCGTCATTCCCTGGATCGCGAAGATCTTCATGATCGAGCGGGGCGGCGCGCCGAGCGTGCGCAGGATCGCGATGTCGCCCTGCTTCTGCGTGACCGTCATCACGAGCGACGACACGAGGTTGAACGCGGCGACCGCGACGATCAGCATCAGGATCAGCGACAGCATGCGTTTCTGCAGCCGCTCGGCCTCGAACCACGTGCGGTTCTGCCGCGTCCAGTCGCGGATATACAGGTCGCCCGACAGCGTACGCGACAGCGCCAGCGCGACCTCCGGCGCACGCTGCAGATCGTCGACGCGCAGCCGGATACCGGTCGGCGCGGGCACGTTGAACAGTTGCTGCGCATCGCGGATGTGGATGTACGCGAGCGCGCTGTCGTACTGATAGTGGCCCGACTCGAACGTGCCGACCACGTTGAACTGGCGGAACCGCGGCAGCGCGTCGCCCAGGCGCGCACGGTTGCCGGGCGCGAAGAACGTGATGCGGTCGCCGATCTTCACGTGCAGTGCATCGGCGAGCGCGGCGCCGAGCACGATGCCCATCTCGCCCGGCACGAGCGCGTCGAGGCGCCCGGTCTTCAGCTTGCGCGCGATCTCGGACACGCGCGGCTCGAGCACGGGATCGATGCCGCGCAGTGCGACGCCCGTCACGTTGCCCGCGTTCGTCAGCAGCGCCTGCGCGTCGACGTAGGGTGCGACGGCACGCACCGCCGCATTCTGTAACGATTCGTGTGCGGTCAGCCGCCAGTCGGGCATCGCGCCGGACGGCGAGAAGATTTCCACGTGCGCGAGCACCGACAGCATCCGGTCGCGCACCTCGGTGCGAAAGCCGTTCATCACCGACAGCACGACGATCAGCGCGGCCACGCCGAGCGCGATGCCGGCCATCGCGGCGCCGGCGATGAACGACACGAAGCCGTCGCCGGCCGAGCGCCGGCCGCCGCGCGCGTAGCGCAGCCCGATCTGCCATTCGAACGGGAGTTTCAAGCGGTTTCCTTTCATTTCGATTCGATCCTGCCGAGCCGCGCATTCTAGCGAACGTGGCGCGACCGCGTGCAGCCGTCGGGTCGCGACGGTCCGCGACCAGCCGATACCCGACCGCCTGCCGGTTCGGCGACGTATCGTGGACGGCGCCTGCGTGGGCCGCAACTCGTCGAAGCCGTGATGCTGCACGAGGACCGCTGGTTCCGGTGGCATCCGGGTTTCAATCCGTACGGGCTCGCGTGCGACGCATGGATCACCTACGTGCGCGGCGGGCAGGACGCGATCGACCGTGCGCTGGCCGCGTCGCGTAACCGGCTGTATGCGCGCTGGCTGACGACGCATCCGGGCGATGCGTCGCTCAAGCCGCTGTCCGCGTTGCCGTTCGACGCGCCGCATGCGGTCGACCAGGCGCTCGCCGCGCGCAACGATACGCGCGACATGGGCGTGAAGGCGCGGGTCGGCCCCGCGAACTTCTTCGATCGCTCGATCGACGGGCAGGTGAATGGCCCGCTCGCGCGGCGCTCGCCGGGCTCCGGGCTCCAGCCGTTCGTCTATGCGCCCGGTTTCGACCGGGGCGCGCTGCATCCGGATTGCTGCGATGCCGGGCAGGTCGAAGGCGACCCGCCGCGCGTCACGTCGTCGCTACGCGGCAGTCCGTATGCGATGCGCGTGAAGACCACCGACGAAACGCGCATCGCGTTCAACGCGACCGCGCATGCGCTGTACGGGTTCGTCAACGATGCGTACGTCGGTCGCAGCGCGCCGGGCGACGCGCTGTTCTGGCAGCCGCGCACGGCCGGCAGCTATACGGTGCGGGTGGTCGACGATCACGGGCGCAGCGATCAGCGGCCGCCGGGAGTAGGGCTGGAGCAGTAAGCAGGCGCGGCCCGCTCGCGCCGGTTCAGACGCTGTAGCCGATCCTCAGCACGCCCCACGGCCGTCCGCCGACGACGATCGGCGCGGACACGTCCTTCATCAACGCGAACTGGCCGTTGCCCATGTCGCGGCGATAGGTCTGCAACAGGAACGGCTTGTCATGCGCCACGGACATGCGCGCCGTGCGGTCCGTGTAGATCCGGCGGTTCCGGCAATTCGCCGCGTTCCACGCGGCGTCCGAGCGCTGAGGCAGCGAGAACTTGCGGTTGTGGGTCGGCAGGTAGCACTGCCGGTCGAAGCTCGCGCAATAGACGACGCGTGCGTCGACGTCGAGCACCGGCTCCTGGATGGCCGGCAGCACGCGATCGGTAAACGCCGTGAAGCGCGTCATGAACTGCTGCGGGTCGGTGCCGGGAATCGGTTCGTAGTGCGTGTCGAAGAGCGCGTCGAGCGTGATGTCGCCGCGGCCGACCGCCTCCTCGAAGAGTTTGCCGATCGCGGCGGCCGTGCTGCGCGCGGCGTCGATCAGGCGCGTGTCGGGCGATTCGATGCCGGTCGCGGCGGTGAGCTCGATCAGCGTCTCGGAGACGGAGAGCAGATTGCCGAGCCGGTCCTTGGCCTGCGAGAAGTTCTCGGCCGAGTTCTCGACGCCGAACGCCATCTCGCCCACCTGTTCGTCGAGACGATGGCACTGCGTCTCGATCTCGTCCGTCAGCGACGCGATCTGTTCGGCCTCGCCGGCGAGTTCGGTGATCGCGTGACCGGTCGCGTGCACGACCTCGCCGATCGTGCGCGTGCCCTCGCGCACGCGATGCGCGCGGGCGGCGTTGTCGGTGCCCTCCGCGAGCAGGTGTTCGGTCTGCTCGGCGAGCCGCGCGAGGGTCGTCTCGATCTGGGCCGTCGCCTGCCCGGTCTTCGCGGACAGGTTCTTGACCTCGGCCGCGACGACCGCGAAGCTGCGGCCCGACTCGCCGGCGCGCGCGGCCTCGATCGCGGCGTTCAGCGCGAGCAGGTGGGTCTGGCGCGCGATGACGGAGATTTCCTCGGACACGGCCCGCACGTGATCGAGTGCGTCACGCAGCGCGCCCATCTGGTCGCTGATCGTGGTGACGCCCTCGACGAGGCTGTGAATGTCGGCGAGCGAGGCTTCGATCGTCTGCTGCGACTGTCGGACCGCATTCGACGCATTGGCGCTGACGTCGCGCACCTGCTGCGCGGCCTCGGCGATCCGGTGGTTGCCGCGCAGCGTGAGGGCGGCCGATTCGCGCAGCGTGTGGCACACCTCCGCCTGTCGGGCGACGCGGGCCGCGACTTCCTCGACGTGACCCGACACGTCGCAGATCTCGATGCCCAGCCTGCCGGCCTGTTCGGCGATGTCGCCGACGAGCGCGCGCGACGAACGGCGGCCGCGGCCGATTCCGAAGAAGTTCACGTTGGTGGGTCTCCTTGAGGACATGCGCACCGGGTTCCCGGCGGATGGTGGGCGTGCGTTCCTGACTTGACGGCTGCACGGCCGCGGACTTGAGGTCGGGTAAACATCGAGATCGGCATCCCCGACGGCCGGACCGGCGCCGGGCGGGGCGCGTTTGCACCACGTTTGCGCCACGTTTGCCGTGGCGGCCGCGCGGCGGCGTGACGAGGGACGGGCGGCGCGTGGCGGCCGCCCGTCCACAGGCGCTGCGTCAGAACACGTGGTGAATGCCGGCGTTGACGCCGACCGTCGTGCCCGGCAGCCCGTACAGCGCGCCGCCCGTGATGCCGAGGCCGGTATTCATCGCGCCGTGGTTGTTGACGACGCCGACCTGCGCATACAGGCCGGTTCGCTTCGACAGGCTGTAGTCGGCGCCGATCGCGGCCAGCAGCGAATGATTGTGCGAGTCGTTGCGGTCGGTCGTGTACCACGCGCCGGTGTTCAGGTCGAGGGCCGGCGTGACGCGGTAGTCGAGGCCGGCGCTATACACGTTGTTGCTGAACGAGCCGGCGACCTTGTAGCTCGTGAACGACGCCTTGCCGGTCACCGGCCCGAACGTGTAGGCGGCACCGATCGTGCGGCCGACGAACGCGACCGTGCTCGGCACCGGCGTCGGGGACGTACCGCCGTTGCCGTCGTAGAGCGCCGCGTTGAGCATGAAACCGCCGTTCGTATAGGTGAGGCTGCCGGAATACTGGCGTCCCGCCTGGAAGTCGCCGGCCTTGCCGCCGAAGCCGAACATCGCGCTGGCCGTCAGCCCGGCGATGGTCGGGCTCGTGTACGAAATCGCGTTCGGATTGAAGAGGCCCGTGACGAGCACGTTGTCGACGTACGGAACCAGCGCGGCGCCGAAGTGCGAGACGTTGCGCGGATCCGATCCGAGGATCGCGAGCACGAACGGCGAGAACTGCAGGCCGACCTTCGTTTCGCCGAAGCCGCCGTCGATTCCGACCCATGCCTGGCGGCCGAAGAAGTTGCCGTTCGAGTGGCCGAACGCGCCGTCCGTGATGTTGAAGCCGCTTTCCAGCTTGAATCGCGCGTGCAGCCCGCCGCCGAGATCCTCGGTGCCCGTGATGCCGAAGTTGGTCGGCGTCATGCCCGTGTCGGTCAGCGCGAACTGGCGTCCGGCGTTGCCGCCGGTCGCCGAGTCCAGCGAGCGGCTCGTATAGAGCAATGCGGCGTCGAGGTCGCCGTACAGCGTGACGCTGCTCTGCGCGAAACTGCTCGTGCTTGCCGCCGCGCCGAGCAGCGCCGCGCAAATCGTCCATGTCCTGCTCATCATCGTCTGTCTCCGTTTTGTGAATGTTGTAATACGTACAACTGATTAAACCTTCGTTGGCGGAAGCGCTGCGAGCCGCCTGCATGCCGTGCCGTCGGGGAACGCACGGCGATGCTTCTCGCCGGCGCGAACGCGGCCGCGAGCCCGGCGTGGGAAACGGGCCAGCGGCCGTGCTGCGACGCCGCGGTGAAGCGATGCGCCCGCCGTGGCGGGCGGCGTTACATCGAACGGTTCAACTGCTCGAGGATGGCCGGGTTCTCGAGCGTGGACGTGTCCTGCGTGATCGCCTCGCCCTTCGCGAGCGAGCGCAGCAGGCGCCGCATGATCTTGCCCGAGCGCGTCTTCGGCAGGTTGTCGCCGAAACGGATGTCCTTCGGCTTCGCGATCGGCCCGATCTGCTTGCCGACCCAGTCGCGCAGCGTCTTCGCGAGCGCCGCGGCTTCGTCGCCTTCCGGGCGCGAGCGCTTCAGCACCACGAACGCCACGACCGCCTCGCCCGTCGTATCGTCCGGACGGCCGACCACCGCCGCCTCGGCCACGAGTGCATGCGACACCAGCGCCGACTCGATCTCCATCGTGCCGAGCCGGTGGCCCGACACGTTCAGCACGTCGTCGATCCGGCCCATGATCGTGAAGTAGCCGGTCTCCTTGTCGCGCACGGTGCCGTCGCCGGCCAGATAGAGCGTGCCGCCGAGTTCTTCCGGGTAGTAGCTTTTCTTGAAACGCTCCGGGTCGCCCCAGATCGTGCGGATCATCGCGGGCCACGGGCGCTTGACGACCAGAATGCCGCCTTGCCCGTTCGGCACGTCCTGCCCCGTCTCGTCGACCACCGCGGCCGTGATGCCCGGCAGCGGCAGCGTGCACGAACCCGGCACGGTCGGCGTGGCGCCCGGCAGCGGCGTGATCATGTGGCCGCCGGTCTCGGTCTGCCACCACGTATCGACGATCGGGCAGCGCTCGTGGCCGACGTGCTTGTGGTACCACATCCACGCTTCCGGATTGATCGGCTCGCCGACCGTGCCGATGATGCGCAGGCTCGACAGGTCATAGCTCTTCGGATGCACCTTGTCGTCGGCTTCGGCCGCCTTGATCAGCGAACGGATCGCGGTCGGCGCGGTGTAGAACACGGTGACCTTGTGATCGCCGATCATCTTCCAGAAGCGGCCGGCGTCCGGATACGTCGGCACGCCTTCGAACACGACCTGCG